>JAUHVS010000306.1 GCA_030424955.1 bacterium
GGGCTCCAACATCTCCACCAGCAGCCGGACGATGGGCTGCGGGGTATAGAACTCGCCGCCGCCCTTGCCTTCGGCCGACGCAAACTTGCTCAGGAAGTACTGGTACACCTGCCCCAGGGTGTCCTTGCTGCGGTGCGACTTGGACCCCAGCCCGATGTCGCTGAACAGCTCCACCAGCCGACCCAGGCTGTGCTGGTTCACGTTCGGGCGGGCGTAGATCTTGGGCAGTACGCCCTTCAGCTTGGGGTTCTCGTGCTCGATCTCGTCCATGGCGTGGTCGATGAGCCCGCCCAGGTTCACCTTGCGAGTCTTGCCGCCCCGCTCCTTGAGCTCGATCTGATCGCGGTTCGCGTTGGCCCGGATGTGGGTCCAGCGCGCCACCTTCGGCACCCAGAACACGTTCTCGGCGGTGTACTCGTCGCGGTCCTCGATCAGCGCCTGAAGCTCCTCAGCCCGCTCGTCCTCCGCTTCGACGTAGAACTCGCTGTCAGGATCGCTGACACCCCGCTTCAGAGCCTCGCGACGCTCGTCAAAGGCGTCCTCGATGTACTTCAGGAACAGCAGCCCCAGCACGACGTGCTTGTACTCGGCGGGATCCACGTTGTTGCGCAGGAGGTCCGCGGCCTCCCACAGCTTGGGCTCGAAGCCCAGGCTCCCCGTCCGCTCGCCGCTTCCCTTGCCTGCCAAGAGTGCTCCCCCGCTGCCAGCCGTGTTCGGTGGGCGGCGACGCTCCCCGCGCTGCGCCCGTCGAGCGTCACCGGCCCCGTGGGGACTGGTGATGCCGCCGCGTTGGAGCGTATGGGCCTCAGGTGCGTGTCGTCTACCTCAAAAAGGGGCACAAGACTTCAGAGACATCGTCGGCGCCACGGATAGCGCGGGGAGGATCCGTTCCGGTGCCTGCAAGGGATCGACCCATACTTCGATCCATCAGGTTTGAGAACCGATACATGACCAGAAGGCCAGGCGGCGTCCGCCATCAACGCGGTACAGATCGTCTTGCCCTCGTCCGCTACGATAACGACTGGGGAGGTTCTCTCACCAGATGACAAGCCGCCGGCCGGGGTGCGGCACCTACGCCACTTTGACTGATGAACAAGGAGGAATCCATGGCAAGTGGACCCTGCGGAGGGTGCGGGAAGATCGTCAGGCACCTCCGCCAGTGCAAGCGCTGCGGGGTGCGAATCTGCTCTGCGTGCACACCGAGGGCGGTGTAGGCCGGCGGCAAGTGGCCCAACTGCAGCGCGGTGGGCCTGGCGCCGGCCTGACCCACAATCATTGGTCTCCGGTACACGCGGGGCGGTTCACGTCAGCGCACGGGCGTCCGCCGCTGAGCGTGTGTTCCCGGCGCCCTCCCCCGCCGCAGGGTCTGTTGACAGATCGCCAGCCAGCGCCCCAGCCCTGTGCGCCACGCGCGCCGGTCGTGACCGTTCTGGGCCGCTGATGCACCCTCGCTGCGCCGTGTGCGGCGGCGGGCGGGTGCCCAGGGTGAGGGTCACCCGGCTCACGGTTTCCGGGCGCCCACGCTGAGAGACCCGACCCCCGCCCCGCAGCCCGCCGAGGTCCGGCAGGCCTACGCCGACGACCAGGCGGGCCGCAGGGGGCGCATCGCGCCCGAGATCATCCGCCGCTGACGCGGCCGCCCATCCCCGGGCGGCGCCCTGTTGAGGGGCCGGCGGGCCAGGCTGAGCGTGCCGCCTGACCCCGGGCGATGGGACGGCGCGGGGCAGCGGTCAGGGACCGGCCTCCAGGCGCGCTGCGACGGCCCGCGCCGGGCGCCCTGCAACTCCAGGCCACCGAGGTGGACTACGCCCAGAAGCTCAACGCCATGCGGCGGGCCAAGGTCTCCTTCGACGTGCTCGCCGTGGCGGCGAGCGAGGTGAAGGACTGCGCGGCCACGCTGGCTGGCGCGGCGGAGTCCGACCCGGTCAAGCTCTTTGGCGGGGGGAGCGCCAGCGGCGTCGCGTGCGGCATGGGCGCCGTGTCGGCGCTGCTGCGGGGCACATCGCTGGTCCTCGAAGAGAAGATGGCGGAGCTCCTTCGCCAACTGGTGCTCAGCCGATCAGGACAGCGCCTTCCAGGTCGCCTCGACGCGCCCCTCGAAGAACCTGTTCCGCGTGCCCGGGGTGTCCGAGGGCTACGACCTGCAGGACGGCGACGAGACGGACCTGATGGCCGAGGCCCGGGTGCAGGCGCTGCTCGACATCCAGCCCGGGGAGTTCGTCACCGACGCCTACGTGGACGGCGCCAGCAACGAGCTTGCGGGGCGGCTGCTCTTCGGCGACTACACGCTGTTCATCCCGGCCACCAGCATCGCCCGGGTGGACGACAACGGCGTGCCGACCACCGACGGCCTGCTGCTCGACGGCATCGACGACATCGCCATCCGCGTGGACTACCTGTCGGTCGCCCGCCGCTAGCCGCCCGGCGGTCGTCGGCCACGGCGCGGTGGTCGTCAACCGCCGCGCCGCGGTCGCCCGGGCCCGGTCGGGTTCGGGCGCGCTGCCCCCCGCCTGCAAGCTCCCCCGCCTACAAGTTGAAGCCGACGGCCACCCCCACCTGTGGCAACAGCCTCTTTTTGATGTCTTCGCAGGGCTCGGTCTCGACCCGGTTGGGCCCCTCGACGCCCAGGCACTTCGTCAAGAGCTGATCGGCCAGGCCCAGGGCGCCGCCGATGAAGAAGCTGTCGTCCACCGGCAGGCGGACGCCCACCTCACCGCCCACCCACACCGAGTCGTACAGCGGTGCGCGCTCAGAGCCGAACGGGTCGAAGTCGTACCCGTTCTGCCACTCGCCGCCGTGGACCGAGCCCGCGAGGTAGATGACATCTGTGAGATACACCCGTGAACCCACGGCCCACTGGAGCCCACCGTCGTCGTAGCCGTCGCCCAGGCCGCCGTAGAGCGCCACCCGGCCGCCGACGCCCACCGCGATCTGCAGCCCCTTGCTGCCCACGGGCGTGCCTGCGCCCAGCACCAGCTCGGCCGCAAGCCTCGGTGCGTAAACGGTTTTTGCGTCCGCCGCCCCAGCGGAGTCAGGCACCCCCTCGTTGCCCCAGGCGGCCCCCGTCGTCAGCAGAGCGCCCAGCCCAGCCACCCTCATCATGCGTGTCTTCATGCTGCCCTCCCGCGCGATGTCATGCGCTGACCGGCCAACTGTGCAGCCGGCGTGCCAACGCCTGACGCGGCCCCAGAGGCGCCTGGGTGGGCGCGCCCAGCGCGCCTCAGGGCAGCGTCGGCGCCCGCAGCGCGCGGGTGCGCGGGTCGGCGGCGCACACCTGTACGTCGCCCTCGCGGGTGCAGCCGGCGTCGGCTGCGGCGCCGCGCACGGTGCGGCCCTCGCCCGCCACCGTGAACCCATCGGTGGCCAGCGGCTGTCCCTCAGCGTCGAGCAAGGTGGTGGACACCGCGCTGAGGGCCGGCAGGTCGACGCCCAGCGGGATCGACCACGCGTCCCACTGCACCACGGGCGCGGCGTGGACCTCGATCTCGAGGGGCGCGGGGCCCTCGTAGGGCTCTTCGAAGACCACGTTGACGCCCGTGACCGTGCCGGCCCCCTCGCCCGCCCAGGTGACCTGGAGCTGGTAGCCATCGGGGCCGTTGATGGCCACCAGCTCGCCGGCGCCATCGGCGAAGACGTGGGGCCGGCCGTGCCACGCGCCCTCGGTGATCGGGGCGGGGAGCACCATGTCGATCTCGTACTGGGTGCCGACCGGGGTGCGGCTGCCGTCCAGCAGGTCCAGCAGCACCACATATGAGAAGCCGGTGGGCGCCTCGCCCGGCTCGAAGGCCAGCGGATCGGTCAAGAGCACCTGCTGGGTCGCCTGTGGGCGCGCCTCGACGTCGGCCACGGGGGCCTCGACCTCGTAGTCCACGAGGGTGGCGGCCAGGGCCGCCGCGCCGGCGCTGCGGGTCCAGCCCGTCAGCACCGCGTGGCCATCGGCGTCGTCGCTGAGGGTGGCGTCCACCAGGCCGGGCACGAGGCCGTCGCCCACCCCGTAGGCCCCGATCTGCGCCGCGACCACCCCGCCTGTCTGATCGGTGAAGGCGGACGCCACGGTCACCGCCGGCCGCTCGCTCAGGTCCGTGCGCAGGCGCCCGACCCAGCGCTGGCGCACCTCTTGGATGGCCAGCGGCGCAAGCTCGGGGCTGTCGGTCTGGTGGTCGACCTGCGCGATGCCGTCGCCGCGCCAGCCCGCGAGATCGTGGGTGATCACCGCGCGCAGGCGGCCCCGCTCGGTGAGCCGGGCCGCCACCTGCCAGCCGCGGGCGTCGCGGCCCGTGGTGTCCGCCGGGCCGATGGCGTCCAGGTCGATGGTCACCCACTCCGTCTCACCGATGGGCGTGCCGCTGTCGTCGAGCACGGGGGCCTCGAAGGTGACGCTCACGGGCGCGCCCGCCCGGGCCGTGGTGCGGCCACGGGTGATGACCTGCCCGTGGGTCGGGGTGTCGAGGCGGAGGGTCTCGACCACCTCGGCGCCCACCAGCACGTCCACGGTGCCGCCCGTGAGGTCACCCGCCCGGTCGCTGCCGGTCTTGCTGCTGACGGTGCTCGACCCCACCCGCCGCTTGACGATGCGGAACCGGCAGATGCGGCTGCCCTTGACGTGCTTGTGCTGGGCCCCACCCCAGCTTGCGCCTGAGTGGGCCTGGGCGCCGCCCGCGAGGCCGGTGGTGGCGAGGGCAGCGGTCAACAGGGCGGTGCGGATCGACATGGGGGGCCTCCAGGGGGCGAGCGCGGGGTCACAGACAGGTGTGCCCCTGCCCTGCACGCTGGGGGGCCCGCGCCTTTTCGCGCGCCCGCCGTTTCGACCCCCTGACCCACGACGGCGCCCGCGCGGGGGCCCCGTCAGTCCTGGTCGGGCACGTCGGGGGGCACGCAGGCGCGCATCAGCGTGCCCTCGCCGTTGGCGCGGGGCAGGCAGCGCTCGCCGGCCTGGCAGTGGTTGTCGAAGCAGCAGGGCTGCCGGCAGGCGCCCTCGACACAGTGCCCGCTGGCGCAGTCGGCGTCGGCCAGGCAGTTGGCGCCGTCGGCGGCCGGGCCGAAGGTCAGCGGCACGCAGGCGGCCGTGATGAAGGCCGTGCGGGGGTCCAGGCCCACGCTCACCTGACCGCACCCGAACCCGCCCCCGCAGTCGCGGTGGGTACAGCAGGTGGCCGCGCAGTAGCCAAACACATTGTCGGGCGTGGCGTCCGGGTGCGGCATGCACAACCGGTTGATACAGTCGAGCTCGCCGAAACAGATGGAGCCCTCGGGCCCGCCCAGGAAGTTGCCCAGATCGCACACGGCCCGCGCCGACCCATCGCCCGTCGGCAAGAGCTCACAGGTGGCGCCCAGGCAGTCGCGGTCGGTGCAGCACGACCCCAGGCAGCGCTCGCCGTCACACACGCCGGTGCGGCAGTCGTTCACCCCCCGCCCGCAGGGGCCGCCGGCGGGCACGTTGAAGTTGTTGGTGGGGAACAGCCGCGACGGGAAGCAGGCGCGGATGCCCGCGTAGTAGATACACCCGAAGCCGTCGGGGCACTCGCGCTCGCTGCAGCACGGCTGGCTGCAGAAGCCGATCTCGGGGGTGTTGGGCTCGCTCAGACACATATCACTCGCGCAGTCGAAGGCGCGGTCACACCGCTCGCCCGCCGCAGCCCGGCCGACGCAGGCCCCGGTGTCGGGATCACAGCGCTGCCCGCTCAGGCAGGCGTCCCCCGCTCGGCAGTCGAAGGCCGGGGCCTCGCAGGCGCCCGTCTGCGGGTTGCACACCTGCGCGCCCAGGCAGCCGTCGCGGCGGCAGTCGGGGGCCAGACACTGGCCCGACGCGCCATCACAGAACTGGCCGTCGGGGCAGCCGGTGTCGACACAGGTCTGGCGGAGCGCACAGCGCAGCAGCTCGAGATCGCAGTACTCGTCCTCGCGGCAGGGGGGATCGCACGCGGGCGCCGGCGCGCAGGCCCCGGTGTCGCGGTCGCAGGCCTCGCCGTCCGGGCAGCCGTCCCGGCGGCAGTCGCTCGCGGCGCAGCGCCCGGTGTCGGCGCCGCACACCAGCCCCGGCGCGCAGCCCTGCACCCGGCAGCCGGTGACGCAGGCCCCCGCCTCGCAGATGGTGTCGGGGGGCGCGCAGGCGGTGTCGCTCGCGCAGCCGGCTGGGCCCTGATCGGGCGCGGGCCCCCGATCGGGCGCGACGGCGCCCAGGCACTCGCCGCTCTCGCAGCTCTGGCCCGCCGGGCAGTCCCGCGAGGTGCGGCAGTCGAGGTCGCAGCGCCGGGCCTTGCAGTAGTAGCCCGGGGCGCAGTCGCTGTTGAAGCGGCACACCCCCAGCTCGCCCATGTCGCGGGGCGTGGCCGCGCCGCCCCCCGGCGCGCCGTCGTCGCACCCCACCAGGGCCAACGCGCCCCAGACCCCCCACCAGATGATCACGCTCCGCATGCCCGCATGGTCGGGTCCGGCCCGCGGTGAATCAAGGGGCCCCGCCGCTGGCGCCAGCCAGGGCCCTTCGATACCCTGCGCGGCGTGGCGGCGTGGGGCCGTCATGTGTCCGTGCGCCACCCGAGGCGCGCACCCCACGACCCGGTCCCCCGGGTCGCCGCCCCGAAGAGGCCCACGCCGCATGTCTGCTCAGCACTCCATCGTCACTCGGGGCCTGCGCGCCCTCGCGCTCTCTGCCCTGTGCCTGGTGCCCGCCGCCGCCGTCGCGCAGGGGCCCGCCATGCCGCCCCCCGGTGGCGGCATGCCCGGCATGGGCAACATGCCCCCCGAGGTCATGCAGGCCATGCAGATCCAGCAGCGGCTCCAGCAGCTGCACATGCAGGTGCTGCAGGACCCGGCCCTGGCCACCCAGCGCGACGCGCTGCACACCGCGGTGAAGGCGGCCATCCAGGCCAAGGATCCGCAGGCCACCGCCAAGATGGCCCAGCTCGACGAGATGCAGAAGCAGGCCGCCGCCCTGCAGGCCGCCGGCAAGACCGAGGAGCTGCAGAAGCTCGCCAACGAGGGCC
>JAUHVS010000307.1 GCA_030424955.1 bacterium
CGAGGCCATCGATGTGCTGGGGCAGCGCACGACGGTGGGCGACTGGCTCGTCATCGATCGGGTGGCTCCCGTCGCCAGCCTGCCCCCTTCGGGCTGCGTCGACGAGGCGGAGCTTCCGGCGAGTGGCGACGTCGAGGGGGTGCCCACCCTCCCCCTCGACGCGGACGGCGGCACCGTGCGCCTGTGGCAGACCACCTGGGCGACCCTGGATCGAGCGCCCACCTGCGCCCTGCACTTCATGCTGCGAGACGGCGACGGCCCCGGGCAGAGCAGCCCCGCCGAGCTGAGCGCGACCCTCACCGGCTGCCTGGTCGACGACGACGGTGACTGCCTGCCCGACACCCAGCGCAGCTGGTCGCTTGAGGGCGCCGCTGACCGCCAGTGGTTCTTCACGGCCGGCGACGACAACGGCGGCCTGCCCTTCGACCCGCTCGCCGACGACCCCGGCCCCCACCGCCTGGGCAACGCACAGCTCACCGTGCAGGACGCCGCGGGCAACGCCAGCACCCTGCCCGTGCCGACCTACAGGCTAGAGGTGGTCGCCCCCAGCCTGGAGGTCACGTTCATCGACGACGTGGACCAGGCCGACCTGCCCGAGGGCGTCGTGAACCTCACCGACCTGCGCTACGACGACGGCAGCTTGGCCCGCTACCTGACGCGATCGGCCGACCGGGATCCCGCTATCTTCGTGCGCCGGATCCGAATCAACAACCCCCACCCAATCCCAGTTGAGGCCCTCGTTGAAGTCATCGATGCGGAGTGGACACTCACAACGCGCATCGAGAACGTCCTCTTCAATGCAGAACCCAGTGCAGCCAACTTCATCGACATGCCGCGCCTGGCGTTCGACTACCTGGACCTGAACGGCGCGCACTATGGGCGACTGATCGATATGGCGACCTGCGTTCCAGACAACGACGGATCGCCAGGCTTTAGCTGCGCTGAGACACTCCCTCCACCGGAGAGCGAAGGTACGATTACGAATCTCAGAAGCCTCCGCGCCTGGGGAGATCTGCCTGCACTTCCAGAGGGAGTGTTGTCGCGGATGACATGGCGCCTGACTGTGCCCGCCGAAGTGTCCGCGGATTCCGATTTCGGACAGGACCATCAGTTGAACTTGGTCGGAAACGTTCTACGCAATGACGAGAATGGTAGCCCATACCACACCCGCCTGCTCGCCAACCTCGGGGTAGACCACAGGCGGCCTACCATCCTCCAACCTGCTCAGTGGTGGCTGGGTGTGGCGTATGAGGCTCTCACGGAAGTGCGCATGATCAGTGAGCCGAATGCGGAATGGCGGATCTCGACCGTCTTGGGCGACAGGCAGTCTGCAACCGAGACGGCAGGCGCAACTCCGTCAGCCCTTCATCCCAATCCGGATTTTTGACGGAACGAACAACCACTCGAACTCGATCAGTGGAGATACACCTTGAATAAGGCCAACGTCCTCCGCCTGCTGGCACTGACCGTATGCAGCGTCATGGTCGTCGCATGCGAAGGTGCGGCCGGCACGCAAGGCGCCCCCGGCCCAGCGGGCCCTGCCGGTGAGCCCGGCCCCGCAGGCGCTCAGGGCCCAGTAGGTAGCCCAGGCGCAGTCGGCCCCCCTGGCCCTCAGGGTCTCGGGCTGATCTACCGCGGCGACTGGTCTGCCCAGGAAGCCTACTCACATGGCGACACCGTGCGAGACGCCGAAACGCATCAGGTCTTTCTCGCCATCGCGACGCCCGCTGCCGGTGAGATTCCTGGCTCGGGGGCGGCTTGGCTCGCCCTCGGCCCCCCGATCCGCTCAGCCTGCCCGGAAGACATGGCACTTGTCCGCTCCCTGACCTGCATGGAGACAGCCGCGCAGCGCGTCTCGCCGCTACCGAACAGCTGGGATAGCATGTTTCCAGCCCAGGAGATCTGTGCTGCGGCCGGCCGACGCCTCTGCACTCGCGGAGAGCGTGAGCTCGCCAGGACGATTGAGTCCCGCCGCATGTTCAGCTTCGAAACCTGTGAGGCGTTCCTCGATCGCTCGCGCCGGGACTACGAGGTGTGTGAAGACCCGGTCAATGGCATTTGGGCGATCAACGATGAGTCTTTCGTCCGCTGCTGCCTCGACCTGTAGCTGAGGCTCTACCGGGCGCATCGGGCTGGCCGCCTCGTTCACCCGCGCGGATGGCCCAATGGCTCGCGGATCTGGCGCGACCGGTCTCCTCACGCCAGTCGCGAGTTGCCGCGCGGCCGCGCGCAGCCGTCGCATCACCTCAGAGCACCCAGGTCAGCAGAGCCCCCAATGTCTCTGGGTCCAGGGGCGTCTCGCCGGGTCGGCGCACGGTCACGGGCTGGCCGTCGCGCAGGCGCATGCGTAGCTCAGCGGCGAGCACCACCAGGCGGTCCCAGGCGGCGAGGTCGAGGGCGGCGAGGCGCGCGGCCCGCGGGGCCGGGGTCTGCTCGGGCCAGCCGTCGGTCGCCTCGCTGGCGGTCATCTGGCCCAGGGTCACGGTGATCTGCCGATGGCCTGCCTGACCTGCCGGCTGCCAGCGCACGACGCAATGGCTCAGCGCGGTGAGCACCCGGCCTCGGCGGAGCGCGCGCTGCCCATGGGCGATGGCCGCTTCGAGGCGGTCCGCGACGCGGTCCGGGGGCCAGTCGTTCTCGGGCTCGGGTTCAGCGACGGGCTCAGGCTCACCCGCGGGCTCGGGTTCACCGGTGCCCGCGGGCTCGGTCGCCGCGGGGCCTCCCGCGTCGGGCGCCTGATCCGCAGCCTCGGCGTCGCCCTCGGCAGCCGCGGGCGCGCCGCCAGTCCCCCTCTCCTCTCGCCCAAGCCCGGCCGACCCAGGGCGGTCCGCAGGGTGATCCGTCCAGGGCGGCGGCTCATCCGCCTCGGCGTCGCCCTCCGTTGAGTCGGCCTCGAGGCCCGTGAGCTTCGCGCGCAGCCAGTGCGCGGCGCCCAAAGTCAGCGGATCGAGGGTGGGGTGTCGCGCTCGCAAGCGCTCGAGGCCGGCGGCCCACGCGTCGGCCGGGATGCGCTCGGCCCAGCGCAGATCGGCAGGCGGGTCGGGCAGCAGGGCGCGCAGGCCGTCCAGCGCGGCGGGGTGGGTCACGGGGCCAAGGCAGTGGGAGGCGTCGGGCGCGTCGGCGAGCTGATGGTCACCGCTCGCGAACCACAGCCGACGGTCGCGCACGCGCAGGGCGTGGTTGTAGGGCGGCCGGTGGCGCTTGATCTCGTCGGCCTCGAGCAGGGCGGCCTCCAGCGGGCTGGGGCACTCGGTGCAGTCCAGGGCCCAGACCTGCACGGCGAGCTCCTGCTTGCGCGCGCCCTGGCCCCGCTTGCCCCGGAAGTAGCTGTTCACCCGCGCCTTCAGCGAGGTGGCCTTGCCCACATACAGCACCTGGCCGCTCTGGCTGAGCATGCGGTACACGCCCGGCGCGTCGGGCAGGGCCAGCCGGGTGGCCGCCGGCAGCCGGTAGACGGCCTTCCCGCGCGCGGGCGCAGGCGCCTCGGTCAGCGCCCGCAGCGCCGCCAGGTCGGTCACGCCCCGGGCCTTGAGCGGGGCCTGCAGGGCCTGCCAGATGCAGTCGGTGGCCGCCACGTGGCCCGCCGCGCGCTTGTGCTCGGGCAGGCTCAGCCCCAGGTAGCCGGCCACGGCGCGCAGGCCCCGGCGGGGCAGGTCGGGGAACAGCCGGCGGGCCAGCTCGTAGGTGCAGATCCAGTCGGCGTCGGGCAGCGCGTCGCCCAAGAAGCCCCGCTCATACCGGGCCCAGTGGGCCACGAGCACGCGGCCCGCCGCGGCCTGACGCAGCGCCGCCAGGGCCTCAGCCGCGGGCGGCGCGTCCACCAGATCCGCGGCGCTGAGGCCCGTCAGCCGCTGGATGGGGCGCGGGATCTCGGCGCCTGCCGGGAGCGCCACCCGCGTCGCGGTCGGCGGCTGCCCCGGCACCGCCCACGCGATCTCCAGCAGGTGGCCGCGGGCCGGGCTGGCGCCTGTGGCCTGCACGTCCACCAACAACACAGGCCACGCGGGGGCGGGGCCGCGACCCGGCTGGACGGTGGGGGCGGTCGGGTCGCTCACGGCTGCCTGGCCGGTCGGTCGACGGCGGGGTCTTGTGGGTTGGCCCGGCGGTCACCACAGACCACGCCCAAGGGCGCAGGGCGGTCCGCCGCGAGAGGGGCCGCCCCCTGGGGCCTGGGCGCCCAGGCGACCGTCGGCCCCCACGGTCGGCGAGGTCGCCGGTCGACCCCCACCGCAGCGGCGCCCGACGCGCTCAGAGGTCGCCGTTGAAGGCGAAGCCGATCAGCGTATACGGGTAGGCCTGCGTGACCGACTGCCCGGTGCGCGACTGGTGCTGCAGCCAGAACTGGGTGATCAAGAACACCGTGGGCTCGTTGAACCGGCCGCCCAGGGCGTTCGGGTCGATGCGGTAGATCACCGCCGGCCCGGCGCGGTGCATCACGGCGTTGGTGTCGGCGCGGCCGGGATCTTCGCCCGCCGCGAAGTCGGCGTCGTCGAAGAAGGCCTTGGTCCAGGTGTGCCGCGCCCCGATGATCCAGTGGTCGTCCAGGAAGTACAGCACGTCGGTGTCGGTGATGAGCGACCAGCCCTTGTTGGCCACCAGGGTGTCGAGCACCGACTCGTAGAACACGGGCGCGTCGTCCTCGAGGTCGAGGTCGTAGTACTCGGCCCGCGCCTCGCTGCGCACCGCGATCTTGCCCAGCTTGATCTGCAGCCGCGCGTCGAAGCGCGCCGACCAGCCCGTGGTGGCGTAGCTGTCAGCCGCGTCCAGCGCGTCGTCGTCGTGGGGCGCGGTGGGTGTGTTGAAGTCGGACACCAGGTTGAAGGCGCCCCAGTACACATGGGACTCCAGCCGCGCGGCCAGCTTGAGCAGCGCCAGCGGCATGGCCTCGACCAGCACGCCCGGGCGGAAGAAGCCAGGGCTCAGCTGCTGGTTCAGCGCGATCTTCAGGTAGGTGTTCTGCTTGAGCCGATCCCCCAGGGGGGCCGCGGGGTCCACCGCGGGGTTGCCAAACAGCTTGTACATGTAGCCGAGCTGCGTGCGGGTGATCAGCCCCAGCGGGTTGAGCCGCAGCACGCTCAGGCTCTGGTAGAACAGCCGGTGCGGGCTGCGGGCCGGCGCCGCCTCAGCCTTGGCCTCGGGGGCCGCGACCGGTGGCGCCTCGATGGCGGGCGCCTCGGCCGGTGTGGCGCTGGGCTGACCCCACGCCGTACAGCTCAGACAGGCGACCAGCGCGCCGGCGATGGCGCCCCGTGGCAACGACATGACAACTCCCCTCCCGCCGGGACCCCTCAGTCCGGCTGATATGCGCAGGCGGCTGGCCCAGCCCCCCGCCAGCCCCCGCAGCCACGGCGGCGCTCAGCAGAGCGCAGCGCGGCGTCACAGCGGCCGTCTCGGCAGCCTGCCAGGGCGCCCGCGGCCACACCAGCCTCGATGATCGCTTCGAGCCCACCGACCCGGCCGAAGGCCGGGTCAGCGCGCCGCCGCCCTGCTATCCTGCCGCCCGCTGTGACCCCCACCAGGAGCGCCCCATGGCCGATCAGGCCCTGCGACTGCCCGCCGAGCGCCGCTGGCGCGACGAGCTGCTGGCCCTGGCCGCGGTGGACGCCGATCCCCGGCCGCAGGGCTGGCGGCTGTCGCCCCGCGCGGTGCAGACCTTCATCTTGGGCAGCGGCGAGGCGCCCATCCCGTGGACCGACGCCGAGGGCGCCGACCGCGAGACGGTGATCGCCAAGAAGTTCTACGGCGCAGACGTGCTCGTGCAGCGGGCCATCGTGACCTTGGCGAGCGACCGCGGCCTGCTGCTGGTGGGCGAGCCCGGCACCGCCAAGAGCTGGCTGAGCGAGCACCTGGCGGCCGCCATCAGCGGCGACAGCCTGCTGACCGCTCAGGGCACCGCCGGCCTGACCGAGGATCAGATCAAGTACGGCTGGAACTACGCCCTGCTGCTGGCCGAGGGGCCCAGCCCCAAGGCGCTGGTGCCCGGCCCGCTGTACCGGGCGATGCAGGGCGGGCGCATCATGCGCTTCGAGGAGATCACCCGCGCGCCCCACGAGGTGCAGGACACCCTGCTGTCGGCGCTGTCGGACAAGGTGATGACCCTGCCCGAGCTGGCCGGCGACGACGGCGTGGTGCTGGCCCGGCCCGGCTTCAACCTCATCGCCACCGCCAACACCCGCGACCGCGGCGTCAACGAGATGTCGAGCGCGCTGAAGCGGCGCTTCAACTTCGAGACCGTGCCCCCCGTGGCGGCCCTCAATGAAGAGGTGCGCATCGTGCGCGAGCAGGTGGGCCGCCTGCTGGCCGAGGGCGGCCACGCCGCCACCCTGGGCGACGACGTGCTCGAGCTGCTGGTCACCACCTTCCACGAGGTGCGCGCCGGCCAGACCGTCGACGGCGTCAAGGTGGACCAGCCCACCAGCGTGATGTCCACCGCCGAGGCGGTGAGCGTGGGCCTGAACTCGGCGCTCTTCGCCTGCTTCTTCGGCAGCGGCGTGGTGTCCCCCGAGCACGTCGTGCTGCAGCTGGCCGGCACGGTCGCCAAGGACACGCCCGCCGATCTGAAGGTCATGCAGGCGTACTTCGACGTGGCCGTGAAGCCCCGCGCCCAGCGGGCCGCCGGCGCCTGGAAGGCCTACTACGCCGCCCGCCGGCACCTGGCGCCGTAGCCGCCCCCGTGGCCCGCCGCCCCCCGCCCCCCGCGCCCGAGGACGTCGCCGGCGCCGTCGAGCGCATCGCCACCGATCCGCGGGTGATCTGGATCGGGGTGAAGCACTACAGCCCGGCGTGCGCGCGGGCCGCCGCGCAGCTCATCGCCACCGCCGCCCCCGCCGCTGTGCTGGTGGAGGGCCCCGACGACGCCACGCCGCTCATCGAGCACCTCGTGGCCCCCGAGACCACCCCGCCCGTGACGCTGTTCTCGAGCGTCGTCGACGTGAAGGACCGCTTCGGCCTCAACGGCACCCTGACCCCCCACGCCGATCTG
>JAUHVS010000308.1 GCA_030424955.1 bacterium
GCTGAAGTGGGTCATCCCAACCTTCGAGGCCATGTTCGCTGACTTTGGGAACGCCAAGCTGCCCGGGCTGACCCAGATGGTCATCAACATGAGCCACTGGTTCGGCAACAACTTCGTCTACCTGGCCATCGGCCTGTTTGGCGGGCTGTACCTGTTCCGCAAGATCATCGGCACCGAGAAGGGGCGCATCATGTTCGATGCGTTCATGCTCAAGACGCCGGTCTTCGGGGACCTGCTGCGCAAGGTGGCCGTGGCGAAGTTCACCCGGACGCTCGGGACGATGATCTCGTCCGGTGTGCCCATCCTCGATGGCCTCGAGATCGTGGCCAAGTCGTCGGGCAACAAGATCATCGAGCAGGCGATCTACTTCGTGCGCGACAAGATCTCCGAGGGGTCCAACATGGCCGATCCCCTGGCCAAGACCGGCGTGTTCCCCTCGATGGTGGTGCAGATGATCGCCGTCGGTGAGAGCACCGGCGCCATGGACACCATGCTCAACAAGATCGCCGACTTCTACGAGGAAGAGGTCGAGGTGGCCGTCGAGGGCATCACCAAGCTGATCGAGCCCTTCATGATGGTGTTCCTGGGCGGCATCGTGGGGACCATCCTGATCGCGATGTACCTCCCGATCTTCGAGGTCGCCGGCAACATCAAGAGCTGATGGCGCCGTGAACGAACAGGCGCACACCACCGCGCCCCCCCTCACCCGATCCAGCCCCGAGCTCGTCAACAAGCTCGAGTGGGTGATGTTCTTCCGGGTGGTGCTCATCACCCTGCTGTTCGGCTCGGCCCTGGCGCTCAACGTCGGCGGCGCCGATCCTGTGGTGAACCCGCTGCGGCGGGACTTCATCCGCCTCATCGTCGGCACCTACCTGCTCACCATCGTGTACGCCCTGGCCCTGCGCCGGCTGTCCCGCGGCGTCGTGCAGTTCGCCTACGCGCAGCTGCTGGTGGACCTGGTGCTCAGCGCCGCCGTGGTCTCGCTGACGGGCGGCAGCGAGAGCCTGTTCTTGTTCATGTACCCGCTGTCGGTGCTGAACGCGTCCTTCCTGCTGTTTCGCCGGGGCGCCACCTACCTGTCGGCGGTGGCCACGGCCCTGGTGGTGCTGCAGGTGGCCCGCGAGGCCACCGGCTGGGGCATGGCCGAGGGGCCCGCGAGCGACGCTGAGCTGCGCGACATCCTGCTCAGCGGCCTGGCCAACATCAGCGCGGTGTTCCTGGTGGGGCTGCTGGCCGGCTACCTGTCGGAGCAGCTGCGCGACACGGGCCAGCGGCTGCGCTACGCGAGCGAGGATCTGGCGGCGCTGCGGGCCCTCAACGAGCACATCATCACGAGCATCCGCAGTGGCCTGATCAGCTACACCCTCGACCACCGCATCATCTTCATGAACCCCGCCGCCGAGGAGATCACGGGGCGCGACACCGCCAGCGCGCTGTACGGCGACGTGACCCGGCTCTTTCCAGAGCTCGCGACCCTCACGCTGCCCAAGGATCGCCGGCGGCTCGAGGTGAGCTACGCGCACCCCGATGGACAGCACCGGCTGCTCGGCCTGAGCGCGTCGCCGCTGCGGGACAACCACCAGGTGGTGAAGGGCTGGATCGTCATCTTCCAGGACCTGACCCCCATCAAGGAGATGCAGGCCGCGGTGCAGCGCAGCGAGAAGCTCGCGGCTATCGGCCAGATGGCGGCCGGCATCGCCCACGAGATCCGCAACCCCCTGGCGGGCATGTCGAGCAGCATCCAGCTGCTCGAGCGCGGGGAGGCCCTGAGCCCCATGAGTCAGCGGCTGCTGGGCATCGTGTCGCGCGAGGCCGACCGCCTCAACGCCCTGCTGACGGACTTCCTGCGCTACGCCCGGCCAGGCCCACGGGCCAACGACACGCTGGCCCTCGAGACCTTGGTGCAGGAGGTCGTGGCCGTCTTCGCGGCCCAGCACGGGGCGCGCATCGAGGTGGTCACCCGGCTGGGCGAGGGGCTCTCGCTGCAGGCCGACGCCTACCAGCTGCGTCAGGTGCTCTGGAACCTGCTGAACAACGCCGCGGAGGCCATGCCCGACGGCGGGCGCGTGGACATCATCGCGCGCCTGCTGCCAGCCGACGACAGCGCCCCGGAGCGCATCGGGCTGCAGGTGGTGGACCGCGGCGCCGGCATGCCGCCCGAGATGCTCAACAAGGTGTTTGATCCCTTCTTCACCACCAAACCGTCCGGCACCGGGCTGGGGCTGGCCCTCGTGCAGCGGATCGTGGAGGATCACGGGGGCACCCTGCGGGTCGAGAGCGAGCCCGGCCGAGGCAGCACCTTCATCGTGCTGCTGCCCGTCAAGGGCCGGCCGGGCGAGCCGTCGGCCCCCCCCGCAGCGTTGGAGGCCCGCCTGTGAGCCGAATCCTGGTCGTCGACGATGAGCTCTCCATGCGCGAGGTGCTCGAGATCTACTTCAGCCAGGAGGGGCACGCCGTGCGCACCGCCGCGGACGGCCTGGCGGGGCAGGCCCTGCTGGACGCCGAGGCCTTCGACCTGGTGGTGACCGACCTGCGCATGCCCGGCGCGGGGGGCCTGGAGGTGCTGGCGCACGCCCAGGCACACCACCCCACCGTGCCCGTCATCATCATGACCGCCTTCGCGTCCACCGAGACCGCGCTTCAGGCCATGAAGGCCGGCGCCTACGACTACTTCACCAAGCCCTTCAAGCTCGACGAGATCAGCGTCGTCATCGCGAAGGCGCTGGAGCGGCGCCGGCTGGTCACCGAGAACCTCCAGCTGCGCGAGGCCCTGGCCGACCGACGCCGAACAGGCAACCTGATCGGCCGCAGCCCGGCGATGCAGCGGGTGTTCGAGCTGATCCACCGCATCGCGCCCACGCGGTCCAACGTGCTGATCCTCGGCGAGAGCGGCACGGGCAAGGAGCTGGTGGCCCGCGCCGTCCATGAGCACAGCGACCGGGCGGCCCAGCCCTTCTTGGTGATCAACTGCGCCGCGATCCCGGAGAACCTGCTGGAGAGTGAGCTCTTTGGCCACAAGCGCGGCACCTTCACCGGCGCGACGGCGGACAAGGTGGGCCTGTTCCGCGCGGCGGATGGCGGCACCCTGTTCCTCGACGAGATCGGCGAGCTGCCGCTGACCATGCAGGTCAAGCTCCTGCGGGTGCTGCAGGAGCGCAAGGTGAAGGCTGTGGGCGATCTGCGCGAGGTCGCCTTCGACGTACGGGTGATCGCCGCCACCAACCGCGATCTCGCGGCCGAGGTCCAGGCCGGCTCGTTCCGCGAGGATCTGTACTACCGCCTGAACGTCATCAGCCTGGACCTGCCCGCGCTGCGCGAGCGGCCCACCGACATCCCCCTCCTCGCCCAGCACTTCCTCAACAAGTTCGCCCGGGAGTTCGGCAAGCTGGAGCTCACCGAGATCGATCCCGAGGCGATGCAGTGCCTGCTGCGGCACCCCTTCAGCGGCAACGTGCGCGAGCTCGAGAACGTGATCGAGCGGGCCGTCGCCCTGGGGGATGGGCGCCGGATCACCCCCGCCGCGCTGCCCCCGCAGCTGCGCGACAGCCCACAGGCGGCCACCCCCCACGGGCCTGCCCAGGGCGCCCCCGCGGACGCGCCGCCCGCCTTCGGGCCCGGCTACGATCTGGACGCCGTGCTGGCTGATCTGGAGCAGCGGCTGATCGTCGCGGCCCTAACCGAGACCGGCGGCCGGAAGATGGAGGCTGCGCGCCTGCTCGGCATCAGCTTCCGCTCGCTGCGCTACCGCCTCAAGAAGCTGGACCTGCAAGACGACGAGGGCTGACGGGCCGGCTACTTTTTGCGTCGGCCGGGCAGACTTTGCGCGGCGCGGCGGTCGCCAACGCCCATGGGACGGGGCCCACCGGGTGGCACGGCAAGTGCTACTGTGTCGGGGGTCGGATCGCTGCGCGCTGTCTGCTGCGTAGGGCCACACGCGAACGGGGAGGACGAGGCATGATGCGCGGGATGAGCCGGAGCCGAGGGATGACCCTCATCGAGTTGATGATTGTGGTGGTCATCGTGGGCGTGCTGTCGGTGCTGGCCGTCACGGGGTATCGCAAGTACACGCTGCAAGCCCGTAACGCCGAGGCCCACAACTTCCTGGGCGTGATCCGCGCGTCGCAGGAGGCCTACTACCAGGCCTTTGGCCGGTACTGCGGCACCGTCGCCGAGCAGGTCTGGCCGGCGGAGATGCCCGCCCAGCAGAAGCTCGACTGGGGCCAGCCCGCCGGGGCGTGGCGCGATCTGGGCGTGAAGTCCCCCGGGCAGGTGTGGTTCCAGTATGGCCTGAAGGCGGGCCTCGCCGCCGACGCCGTCGATGGCGCCGCCTTCCCCGGCGGCCAGCCCGTGGGCCCCTGGTACCAGGTGCAGGCCCGCGGCGACTTCGATCGCGATGGCAACACCTCGACCTTCGAGGTCACCTCGGCCACCAGCAGCATCTTCATCCGCAACGAGAACGAGTAGCCCACCACCGGCCTGCTCGCCGAAGGGCTGGCGCGCGGCCGACGCGCCGCGCTGGCCCGGCTGAGCGCCGCCCCCCTCCCCGCCCACCTCCGAGGCCCACGCTGCCTGGTCACCTCGGTCGGCGTCCCCCCTCCCAGCGATCCACCGAGGTCCCTCGCCCATCGCGCTCGCCGAGCGGGCGCCTCCCGCCAGGGTCAAGCGCCCCGGGCCGAGCCAGAGCGAGCGGAGGCGTCGGACCCAAGGCGCCGCGCGGGTGGCGATGCAGGGCATCGTCGAGGGCACGGCCACGCCGGGGCCACCGTTCTCGGCGGTGACGCTGGCGATGGGCGCGCGCCTCAACCGCCTGCCAGGCCCAGACCCAGCGGCGCACCTGGACCAACCGGCGCTCGGCTGACCTGTGCGGGCCTCGACCGCTGTCTGGCGAGTCCGGCCCCAGGTCGCTGGCGAGGTCTCACCCGCGGCGCGCCGGAGTCGGCGCTGCCGAGCCCAGCGGACGGGGTGGGGCCTCGCCTTGGGCGTGCGCCAGACCGCCCGTTTGACCCCCTGCTGAGCCTATGACGCGTGGGCGCTGACCACGGAGTGCCGCAAATTGTCACCGGTGACGTTTTGCGGCACCCGCTGGGGTGACCCTCAGCGTCACCCCCGCCACAGACCCTTTATAAACTGGCCTTTTTGAAGTTGGCACACCGTCTGCAAAGGGATGTATTCGACGTCAGGGGGCGTCAAACACCAAACCAGACGCGGTGGCCTTCGGCTTACCGCCACCGCACAAGGAGTTCCTCATGCGCAAGATGGTCAACAAGGCCAAGGGCTTCACCCTCATCGAGCTCATGATCGTGGTCGCGATCATCGGTATCCTGGCCGCCGTCGCCATCCCGGCGTTCATGAAGTACATCCGTCGCTCGAAGACGACGGAGGCCACCATGAACCTCCGTAAGGTCTACGACTCCTCGGTCAGCTACTACAACACCGAGCACGCGGGCCGCACCGGCGAGATCCTCCCGAAGCAGTTCCCGCTGACGGTCATCCCGACCCCCGCTGACTGGGCCGCCCAGACCTGCGAGGGTGGCGCGAGCCAGAAGTACCAGCCCGGCGCCGACGTCTGGAACAACGCCACGTGGCAGGCGCTGAACTTCGCCGTCGACGATCCCTTCTACTTCCGCTACGAGTACGTCTCGGCGGGCACCGGCACCGGCTCCCAGTTCACCGCGCGCGCCCAGGGCGACCTGAACTGCGACACCACGCTCTCGACCTTCGAGCGCATCGGCACCGTGGACGCCGAGAACAACATCACCGGCGGCGCCGGCATCTTCAAGAAGGACGAGCTGGAGTAGTCTCCGCTCGCTCTGCCTGAAGGCTTGAGGAAGGCCGTCCCCCCGGGGGCGGCCTTTTTCATTTGTGGCGCAGGGTTGGCTCCGGGTGGCGCGCCGCGTGCACCCGCAGCGGGCCCGCGCCGCGCGCACCAGCGCGGGGGGCGGCGTGGGCCGGCCCCAGCGTTGTCGCCCGCGCCTGCTGGGCGTAAGCTGCGCCCCAACGTTTCAGGACTGCCCCGTCGAACCCATGCTGGATCACCTCGCCCGACTGCCCAAGGCGCTGCGCTGGCTGCTGAGCCTGGCCGCCGCCGCCACGCTGGTGCTGGTCAACCAGCTCGCCCACCTGTCCTCGGGCGACATCCGCGCCGAGAACGTGGTCGTGCAGCGCGCCGAGGTGCTGTACGTGCCCGACAACCGCATCGTGCGGCTGCTCACCCTGGGCTACGACCAGGCCGCCGCCGATCTCTTGTGGGTGCGCACCCTGGGCTACTTCGCCCGGCACTTCGAGGCGGACCGCAAGTACACCTGGCTCGAGCACTTCATCGACCAGATCCTGGCCTTCGATCCGCGCTTCCGGCGCGTGTACTCGTGGGCCGGCTCGAACGTGCTCTACGGGCGGCGCTTCACCAACGAGAACGTGATGCTGTCGAACCGCTTCTACGAGCGCGCGATGGTGCAGTTCCCCGATGACTACGAGCCGGTCTACCGGCTGGGCCTCAACTACTACGTCGAGCTCAAGTCGGCGGATCCCGAGCAGCGCACCCAGTGGCGCGAACAGGGGCTGGCCTACCTGGAGCAGGCGGTCGGCCGGCCGAACGCCCCCGCGTCCCTCAAGGGGCTCGTGGCCGGCGTGTCGCGGCGGCTGGGCAAGTCGCAGCTCGCGCTCCAGTACCTGCTCGACATGTACATGAGCACCGAAGATCCCGACCAGAAGGAGCGCCTGCAGGCGCGCATCCGCGCGCTACAGGCCGAGACCCTCGGCGGCGACGAATACACCCACACGGCCCAGCGCTTCCGGCAGGACTGGAAGCGGCTGTTCCCCTACGCCCCACCCGATTTCTTCAGCCTGATGGGCGAACCCGACCAGATTCAGCAGCGCGACGTCGACTGGCGCACGCTGGGGCAGGAAGAGCAGCAGGTTTCGGCCGCCGAATAGGCCGAAACCGCTTGACAGATTGTCG
>JAUHVS010000309.1 GCA_030424955.1 bacterium
TCGACGGCCCCTCGCTGGGCTCCGCGAAGGCGGCGACCTTGGCCGCCTCGGCTTGCACCCGCGCCAGGTCAGCGGCGGCGGCGTGGCCGTCGGAGTCCACAGGCGGGGGCGTGCGCTCTTCGGCCGGCGCGGCCGGGTTGGCCATGGAGTGCTCGGGCGGGAGCGCCTCGTTCAGGGACCCGGTTTGCTCCTCGCGGGGGATGTGCACGGCCTCGCTGCCGGCCTGATCGGGGGCCTCGCCGGGGCGCTTGGGGGTGGACGCGCGGGCCAGCTCGTGGAGCTCCGCCCGGCGCTTCTCGATGCCCTCGCCCAGCAGCGCGTGGAGGCTGCCCGACAAGGCCTTGCCGTCGGCGGCCAGCCCAAGCTCGCGGATCACGTCGCTGAGGGCGTCCGCGAAGGCCTTGCCGGTCTGGAAGCGGGCGTTCGGATCCCGGGCGAGGCTCTTGAACAGCACGGCCTCGAGGGCAGGCGGGTAGTCGGCGTGGATCTGGGTGGGCCGGGGGACCTTGCCGGCCGTGGCGCGGGCCTTGGTCTCGGCCGGCGTCGGCCCCTTGAAGAGCCGGCGGCCCACCGTCATCTCGTACAGGCACACGCCCAGGGAGTACAGGTCGGCCCGCGGATCGACCGCCTCGCGGTTGATGGCCTCGGGGGCCATGTAGGCGTACTTCCCGCGGCGGCCGCCGGGGGCGTCCTGGTTCATGCGGGTGGCGACGCCGTAGTCGAGCAGCTTCACCCGGCCGTCGAAGCCCACCTGGATGTTGTGGGGGCTGACGTCGTGGTGGATGACGCGGAAGGGCGCGCCGTCGAGATCGGGCGACACGTCGCCGTGGTGAAGGGCCTCGGCGACGCAGCGCACGACGTGCAGGGCGACGCCCAGGGGCAGGCGCTCCTGGCGCTGGGCCGCCAGGGCCATCATCTCGGCGGTGGAGAGCCCGTGCACGTACTCCATCGCGATGAAGTACGCGTCGTCCAGGGCCCCCAGATCGTGCACGTTGATGATGTTCGGGTGGCTCAGGGCCGCCGTGATGCGGGCCTCGGCCAGGAAGAGCTGCTCGTAGGCCTTGCGGCCCCGGTGCTCGGGCAGGAGCCGCTTGATGACCACGAACTTGGCGAAGCCAGCGAAGCTGAGGCGGCGCGCGAGGAAGATCTCAGCCATGCCGCCGACCGCGATCTTCTTCAGCAGCACGTACCGACCGAAGCTGGCCTTCATCCCCACCCCATCGCAATCAGGCTCAAGCGTGCCCGGGCCGGCCCCGCGGTCCGGCCCGTCACAGGGGACGCACGGCGTCGTGGCCGGACCCCAGCGCTCTCGCGAGTCTACCCCGGTCCGGGCGCCCCGTGAACCACCCAGGGCGCCCTCGGCTGGAATCGCCGCGCGAGGCCGTGGCGCGAGGCCCTGCCGTGGGGCGCCCGGCCCCCCGCCCGGGCCCGGTGGTTTGGGCCAGATGGGTGCGCCGGGCCCCGGCCAAGCTGGTACCCTGTGCCCATGATGAGCCCTGAGGTGAGCCGATGATCCCCGATGACGCGACCCTGCTGGCGGCCTTCCCAGCGCCGCCCGGTGACCTGCACTTTCGCGCGCTGCTCCGGCAGTTCAGCGTCGACCGCATCGAGCGCCCGGAGCTGCGGGCGCGGGTGCGGGCGCTGGTCTCGGACGGCAAGCTGGATCGCCTGCCCGGCAACCGCTACGCCCGCTGCGCCACCGAGGGCGGGCTGATCGGGACGCTGTCGGTGCACCCGAAGGGGTTCGGGTTCGTCACCCTCGATGGGGGCGGCGAGTCGGTCTACATCGATCCGCGCAGCCTGCGGGAGGCGTGGCACCGCGATCGCGTGCGGCTGCGGGTGGATCAGCGTAGCGACGGCCGCAGCTTCGGCTCGGTGGTCGAGGTGGTCGAGCGGGGCACCCACACGCTGGTGGGGACCCTGCGTGAGCAGCGCGGCCGGTGGGTGGTGCACCCGCAGGATCCGCGCCTGCCTGAGCACCTGCCCGTTGAGCCGCAGCGGGGGGCACGGGACGGGGACACCGTGGCCGTCGAGGTCGAGCGGTTCCCGGGTGATCCCCAGGGCACGCTGACCCGGATCATCCGGGTCTTTGGCACCGATGGGGCCGTGGCGCGCGAGACGGATCTGGTGGTCTACGATCTGGGCCTGCGGGTGGAGTTTCCCGTCGAGGCCGAGGCGGAGGCGGACGCCGCGTCGCCCACGCTGTCCGCGGCCGAGCTGGCGCGCCGCGCAGATCTGCGGGCCCGCCCGCTGGTGACCATCGACCCCGAGACCGCCCGCGACTTCGACGACGCGATCCACACCGCGCCCCTCGACGAGGGGGGCTGGCGCATGACGGTCGCCATCGCCGACGTGTCGCACTACGTGCGCGAGGGCACGGCGCTCGACGACGAGGCCCAGGCGCGGGGCACCAGCGTGTACCTGCCCGACCGGGTGCTGCCCATGCTCCCGGAGCGGCTGTCCGGGGATCTGTGCAGCCTGCGCCCCGGGGTCGATCGGGCCGCGATGGTCGCGGAGTTCACCGTCGAGCGCGACGGCACGCTGACCAACGCCAAGGTGTACGAGGCGGTCATCTGCAGCCACGCGCGGTTCACCTACGACCGCGCGGCGCGCATGCTCGGCCTGCGCGGCGACGCCGACGCCCCCCAGCCCGACGACGACCCCGCCTACGAGGCGCTGCGGCCCGCGCTCGAGGCGACCCTCGCGGCGACGAGGGCGCGCCGCCGGTGGCGCGCAAAGCGGGGCTACCTGCACATCGAGGTGGGCGAGCCCAAGATCTGGCTCGGGGCCGACGGCGAGGTGGCCGACGTGCGGGCGGCGCCGCGGCACGAGGCGCACCTGATGGTCGAGGACGCCATGCTGGCGGCCAACGAGATCGTGGCGGACTGGTTCGTGGAGCGGGAGTTGCCGGCGCTGTTCCGGGTGCACGACCGTCCGACCGACGCCTCCATCACCCGCTTCCGCACGCAGGCGGCCGCCCTGGAGGCCCCCTTGCAGCTCAAGGGCCGCCCGTCGCCGACGGCGCTCAACCACTACCTGCGCGACCAGGGCAAGCATCCGCTGAGCGAGCTGCTCAACCTGTTGCTGCTGCGGTCCATGGCCAAGGCGGTCTACGACGAAGAGGTGGCGCCCCACTTTGGCCTGGGCGCCCCGGCCTACCTGCACTTCACCAGCCCCATCCGCCGCTACCCCGACCTGGTGGTGCACCGCTTGCTGAAGCGGGCCTTCGCTGGATCGCCGGTGGAGGACAGCGAGGCGCTGGACGGGCTCGCCGAGCACTGCAGCCGCCGGGAGCGGGTGGCGGTGGACGCGGAGCGCACGGTGCTCGACATGTACAAGGCGCGGTTCTTGTCGCACCACATCGGCGAGCGCTTCGTGGGCACCGTGGTGGGGGTGGTGCCGCTGGGGGTCTTCGTGCAGCTTGACGACCACGCCGTCGAGGGCCTGCTGCAGGCCGACCGCCTGCCCGACGATGACTACCGCTTCGACAAGACCACCGGCACCCTCGTGGGCCGCAAGCGCAAGGGCAGCGTGGGCCTGGGGGCGCGGATCGAGGTCGCCATCGGCCGGGTGGACGTGTCGGAGCGGCGGGTGGATCTGAACTTCGTGCGGCACGTGGGGCCGCGGCGGGCCCCCCGGCGGGGCTAGCTCGGGACCGGCCGCGCGGGGGCGGCGTGAGCCTGGCCGGGCAGGGGATCAGGGGCAGCGGATCAGCGGCCGCCTCGGTCGGTCCCCGCCAGCGCGAGGATCTGCCCGTAGATGTGCTCCAGGGGCTCGTCGAAGTTGGCGTAGTCCAGCTCAGCGTTGTTGACCGACAGCACGGGCACCTCTCGATAGTGCGCGAAGAAGTGCTGGTAAGTCTCTGAAAGATCAGTGAGATATTTTGGGTCAATGTCGCGCTCGAAGGCCCGATCGCGCTGCGCGATCCGCTTGAGCAGCACCGGCAGCGGGGCGTGCAGGTACACCAGCACGTCGGGCTTCAAGATGTGGGTCTCGAGGGAGTGGTACACGCGCTCGTACAGCGCCAGCTCATCATCGGAGAGGGTCAGGCGGGCGAAGATGCGGTCCTTGAGCAGGTGGTAGTCGGCCACGATGTCGGGCGCGAAGAGATCGGCCTGCATCAGGTCCTGCTGCTGACGGAAGCGGCTCATCAAGAAGAAGAGCTGGGTCTGGAAGGCGTAGCGCTCCTGATCCTCGTAGAACCGCGCCAGGAAGGGGTTCTCCTCGACCACCTCCAGCACCACGCGGCCGTGCAGGCGCTCCGCGAGGCGGTGCACGAGGGTCGTCTTTCCGACCCCGATGGGGCCCTCCACGGCGATGTAGAGCGGGCGGTCCGGGGCAGTCACCGGCGATCCTCCAGCGCCCGCAGGGCGACCTCGATGGCGTTTCGTACGACGGGGTGGGTGTCGGCCGCGTGGCGGGCCAGGGCGGGGACCGCGGCCGCGTCGCCGAGCCGGCGCAGGCCCTCGGCTGCGGCCACCCGGACGGCCCACTCGGGATCTGCCAGGGCGCCCTCGAGGGGCGCTCGGGCCCGCGGGCCCACGCTGCCGAGGGACAGGGCAGCGGCCTTGCGCACGCTGGGATCCACATCGCTCAGGGCGCTCACGAGGCCGTCGCGGTCGTGCACGCGCCCCATCAGGTAGGCGGCGGCCGCGCGGAGCCCCGGCGCTGGGGCCCCCAGGGCGCCGCGCAGCGCCCCGTGGACGCGGGTGCTGTCCATGCGGGTCAAGGCGTCGCCCACCGCGACGCGGACCTCGGCCGCCTCGTCCGGCTGGGCCGCCTGGATCAGCTTGTCGATCGCCATGGGATCGGCGAGGCGACCCAGCGCCAGCGCGGCGTTGCGCCGCACGCCGGTGTGGGCGTCCCGCAAGGCCCGGCAGAGCCGGGGGGTCGCGGCCGGATCCCCCGAGCGCGCGAGCCCGATCGTGGCGAGCTGCCGGACGCGGTCGTCGCCGTGGTGCAGGGCCTCGTCGAAGACGAAGAAGGCGGCCGCGTCCCCCAGCTCCACCAGCGCCCGGACCACGTCAACGGCGACGCTGGGCGCCTCGCTGACCTTCGGCCAGGCGTGCACCAGGGCCTGCGCCGCGCGGGTGTCCCCGTTGAGGCCGAGATCGGCCAGGGCCGTGGCCGCGGCGCCGCGGACGTCCAGGTCAGGGTCCTCGGTGAGCAGCCACGCCAGGGCGCTGTAGCTGCCGAAGACCCCCAGCTTGCCGAGGGCGTAGGCGGCGCCGATGCGCACCTCGGGATCGGCGTCAGCGAGGGACTCATCCAGCAGCTTGATGGCCTCGAGATCGGCCGGCCACACGATCTGGGTGGCTTGCACGCTGGGGTTGCGCGGGTCCTCGCCGGCCAGGAGGTCCAGCGGCAGCGCGCTCGCCCGGGCCTGGCCGACGGCCAGCAGCGCCCCGAAGGCCTCGCCCCGCACCCACTCGTCGTCGTCGCGCAGCATCGACACCAGGGGCGGGACGGCGCGGGGGTCCTTCAAGCGGCCCAGCGCCTCGCATGCGGCGGCGCGCACGTCGCCCTCTGGATCGCGCAGCGCCTGTACCAGGTGGCCCACGGCCTTGGCGTCGCCGGCCAGCCCCAGCGCCTCGCACGCGTCGAGCCGCTGATCCACGTCATCGGCCCGCAGGGCCTCCAGCCAAGGCGCCAGGCTCATCCGGCCATCCCCAGGCGATCGAGCTTCTTGTGCAGCCCCTCTCGGGTGACGCCCAGGGCCTTCGCCGCCTGGGTCTTGTTGCCGTCGTGGGCCCGCAGCGCGCGCTCCACCAGCACCCGCTCCACGGAGGCCAGCATGTCCTTCAGCGTGCCCTCGACGATGCGTGGATCGTCGATGACCCCGGTCGAGCCCAGCACCCGCGCCGACAGGTCGTCGGCCAGCAGCAGATCGCCCTCGGTGCGCCCGATCAGCGCTCGCTGCAGCTCGTTTTGCAGCTCGCGGACGTTGCCCGGCCACTGGTAGCCGCACAGCTGGTGCATCGCCTCGGGGGTGATGCCGGTGACGGCGCGGCCAAACTCGCGGGCGTACTTGTCGAGGAAGAACCGGGCGAGCAGGGGGATGTCGCTGCGGCGCTCGCGCAGCGCGGGCAGGCGGATGGGGTAGACGTGCAGCCGGTAGAACAGGTCTTCACGGAACCGGCCCGCCTCGACCTCGGCGCGCAGATCCCGGTGGGTCGCCGCCAGTACGCGCACGTCCACGCGCTCGGTGCGATCGGCCCCGACGGGGCGCACCTCACCCTCTTGCAGCACCCGCAGCAGGCTGCCCTGGATGCGCAGATCCAGCTCGCCGATCTCGTCGAGCAGCAGGGTGCCGCCGTCGGCCTCGCGGAACAGCCCCCGGCGCGCGTGCTGGGCGCCGGTGAAGGCGCCGGCCTTGTGGCCGAACAGCTCGGCCTCGGCCAGCGAGGGGGGCAGCGCCGCGCAGTTGAAGCGCACGTACGCCTTGCCGGCCCGCGGGGAGGCGCCCACCAGCGCCCGGGCCACCAGCTCCTTGCCGGTGCCGCTCTCGCCGGTGATCAGCACGTTCACGTCGCGGCGCGCGGCGCGCTCCACCCGCTCGGCCACCCGGCGCATGGCCTCGCTGCCGAACACCATGTGGCGGGCCAGGGCGAGCTCGGCGCGCAGCCGGCGGTTCTCGGCGGTCAGGCGCGCGGCCTCCAGCGCGCGGCCCGCCACCCGCACGACCTCGTCGTTGTCGAACGGCTTGGCAAAGTAGTCGGTGGCGCCGCGCTTCATGGCGTCGACCGCAGACCGCACGTCCCCGTGGGCGGTGACCAAGATCACCTTCGGCCCGCCCGCCAGCGCCCGCACCGCGTCCAGCAGCCCCAGGCCGTCGAGCCGCGGCATGCGCAGATCGCTGACCACCAGATCGACGGGTGGGCCCTCGGCCTGCAGCCGGTCGAGCGCGGCCTGGCCGTCGGTGGCCTCCTCGACGGTCCAGCCCT
>JAUHVS010000310.1 GCA_030424955.1 bacterium
CCCCTGGGGCGGCGCCGTGCCGCCGGTGGGGCTGTGCGCCCGGGCGTGGCGCAGGGCCCCCAGGGCCCGGCGGGCCGCGTGAGTGGCCTGACCGGCGGCTGGGCGGGCGCCTCCCGCGAGCCCCTGGCCCACCAGGATCTCATGCCGCACCGGGTGCATGAGATCCTGCTGGTGTCCTCTGCCTATGACGCCTTCATCCTGGCGGAGGATGGTCGCCTGTCGGCCCGGCTGTCCGCGGGCTTCAAGGCGCTGCACCTGAGCGCCCCGCCGCGGATCACCCAGGTCGAGAGCGCTGAGGGCGCGCTCAAGCTGATGGCGGTGCGCCGCTTCGATCTGGTGCTGCTGGGGCTGGGCCTGAGCGACTGCACCGTCAGCGGCTTCGCTCGGTCCGTGAAGGCGCGCTTCCCCCGGCTGCCGGTGGTGCTGCTGACCTTCGGCGACACCGATCTGGTGCACACGCCCGGCGGCATCGACCGCTCGGTCATCGACCAGGTGTTCCTGTGGACGGGGGACGCCCAGATCCTCGTGGCGATCATCAAGCTGGTCGAGGACGCCCGCAACGTGGCCCACGACACCGCCCTGGCCGGCGTGCAGGTGATCCTGGTGGTCGAGGACTCGGTGCGCGGCTACTCGACCTTCCTGGCGCTGCTCTACACCGAGCTCATCGAGCAGAGCCGCTCGATGAGCGCCGAGGGCCTCAACGAGCTGCACAAGCGCGACCGCATGCGCACGCGGCCGCGGATCGTGCTGGCGACCACCTGGGAGGCCGCCGTCGCGCTGCACGCGGCCTACCGTGAGTCGCTCATGGCGCTCATCGCCGACGTGGACTTCCCCCGCGACGGGCAGGTGCAGCGGGTGGGCTTCGAGCTGGTGGAGCGGCTGCGGCGCGACGCCCCCCGGCTGCCGGTGCTGCTGCAGTCGGCGGACGACAGCAACGCGGCCCCGGCGCAGGCGCTGGGCGTGCGCTGGGCGCTGAAGTCCTCGCCCACGCTGCTGGCGACCCTGCGGGGGTTCCTGCGGCTGGAGCTGGGCTTTGGCGACTTCGTGTTCCGCACGCCCGCGGGCGAGATCTGTGGGCGCGCCGAGGACGTGCTGCAGCTCGAGCAGCTGCTGTTGACCGTGCCGGACGCTTCGGTGCGCTACCACGCCCAGGGCGACCACTTCTCGACCTGGCTGAAGGCCCGGGGGCTGTTCCAGCTGGCCAGGCGCCTGAGGCCCTCGCGGCTGGAGGACTTCGACGATCTGGCGGCGGTGCGGGCGTACCTGGTGCAGACCCTGGGCGCCGGGCGGCGGGCCGAGCGGCAGGGGCGCATCGCCGATCTGTCCCGCTACTCGGCGGGCAGCGATCTGGTGCGGGTGGGGCAGGGCTCGCTGGGCGGGAAGGGGCGCGGCGTGGCCTTCCTGCACGCCCTGGTGGCCGAGTCGGGCTGGGCCGAGGCCTTCGAGGGCCTCGCCATCGGTGTGCCGCGCACCGTGATCGTGGGCACCGACGAGTTCGCCCGCTTCGTGGAGGGCGCGCCCCCGCCCGACGCGCTGGTGGCCCACGGCACCGACGCCGAGATCCTGGCGTGGTTCCTGGCGCGGCCGCTGCCCGACGACCTGACCGACGCGCTGCGGACGGTGCTGCAAGATCTGCGGGGCCCCCTGGCCGTGCGCTCGTCGAGCCTGCTCGAGGACGCGCGGTTCCAGCCCTTCGCGGGGGTCTACGCCACCTGGATGCTGCCCAACGCCCACGACACCCTGACGCACCGCCTCGCGACGCTGTGCGACGCCATCCGGGGGGTGTGGGCGTCGACCTGGTTCGCCGCGTCGCGGGCCTACTTCCTGGGCGTGCCGCAGTCCGTCGAGGAGGAGCGGATGGGGGTGGTGATCCAGGAGGTCGTGGGCCGGCGCCACGGCGTGCACTTCTACCCCGACATCGCGGGCGTGGCGCAGTCGCGCAACGACTACCCGCTGCCTGGGCAGACCCCCGCCGACGGCGGCGTGTCGATGGCGGTCGGCCTGGGCCACCAGGTGGTGTCGGGCGGGGCGGTGTTCCGCTTCTCGCCCGCGCACCCCCGCGCGACCCAGGTGTGGCACTCGACCCGGGACCGCCTGCAGGCCTCGCAGTCCAAGGTGCGGGTGCTCGAGATGATGCGGCCGGTGGATCTGCGCGCGGGCTGCGAGTCGAACCTGGGCTGGATCTCGCTGGCCGAGGCCGAGGCCCACGGCTCGCTGCGCGCCTCGGCGAGCGTCTACTGCCCGGGTGACGACCGCGTGCGCGACGATCTCACCGTGGCGGGGCCTCGGCTGATCACCTTCAGCAACATCCTGCGTTGGGGCGCCTTCCCCCTGGCCGAGGCCCTGGCGGCGGTGCTGACGCGGCTGCGGGCGGCCATGGCGGGCGACGTCGAGATCGAGTTCGCCGTGGACGTGGGGGACTGGGGCCGCCGCACGCGGCGGGGCGAGCCCCGGCGGCCGCCCACCCTGATGCTGCTGCAGGCCCGGCACATGGCCTCGCGATCCCACGGCCAGAGCCCGCTCGCGCTGGACGAGGTCGAGCCCGAGGCCGCGATCTGTCGGGCGAGCCACGCCCTGGGCAACGGGCACATCACCGGGCTGCACGACGTGGTGTGGGTGCCCGCCCTCAACCTGCACGGGCTGACCAGCCCGGGGGTCGCCCGCGCGGTGTCGGCGGTGAACGCGCGGCTGGTGGCGGCGGGCCGCCCGTACATCCTCATCGGGCCGGGGCGGTGGGGCACGAGCGAGCCCGGCCTGGGCATCCCGGTGCAGTGGGGCGACATCTCGGGGGCGCGGATCATCGTCGAGACGCCCTTTGGCACCCGGGTGGTGGCCCCCAGCCAGGGCACGCACTTCTTCCACAACATCACGTCGCTGGGCATCGGCTACCTGACCGTGGGCGAGGGCGTGCGGGCGCCGTGGGACTGGCTGGACCGCGACTGGCTGCGCGCGCAGCCCCGCGAGGCGCCGCTGGACGGGCTGGTGCACCACCTGCGGTTGGCGGATCCGGTGGACGTGCACCTGCAGGGGCGCGAGGGCCGGGCGGTGATCCTGAAGCCAGCGCCGGCCCGCGGCTCGGGCTAGCGCCGGCCCTTCGCGCGCTCGATCAGCAGGTTGATGAGCGAGTACAGCAGCGCGATGAGCATGCCGGGATCGGCCGTGTTCACCGGCCCGCTGTGCCCGGCGATGAACACCGCGTCCGCGCCGCTGCGGGGGCTGTCGGGCACCTCGACGAACTGCTTCGCGTAGCCGTCGAAGGTCTGCTGCCACGACTTCAGGGTCACGCCGTGGATGCCCTTGGGGGCGCCGGGGGCGATGTCGTCCACGCCGGCCAGCAGCTTCTGCTTCACCCGGTCCAGGCGGGTCTCGAGGGTCTTGAGCGCGCGCTCGAACTGCGCCACCGGCTGAGGCCCGCGGATGTGCACCCGGCTGCGCTTCAAGGCCACGGCGTGGCGGGCGCGGGCGCCGTTGATGATGTGGGCGATGGTGCGCAGCCGCTGCAGGATCCGGTCGCGCAGCGCCACCAGCTCGGGGTCGCGGTCGATGGCGAGGACGGTGGGCTGGCCGGTGTGGGCGGTGGCCCGGCCGGCGGCCTTCAGCAGGGCGTCCACCTCCAGGTGCAGGTGGGGCAGGCTGCGCTCCAGCGTGAGCAGCGCCTGTTGGGGATCCATGGCAACCTCCTGACATGGGCGGGCGGGCCCTCAGCCAGGTGTCAGCTTGACCCACCGCCGAGGGCCCCACAAGGCCGGGGACGCCCAGGGCATGCACGGCCGGCGGCGGGCGCCTTTTTGGGCTGGGGGCCCACGGACCCGTCGCCGGGCCGTTGCGGCGCCGCGGCGGCCGCCGCACAGTGCAGGGGCGGCGCCCGCGCCCGGTCCCGATCACCCCTGCATCCCTGGGAGGCCCCATGGCGACGCCCCTGACCTCGTACCAGCGCGGCCTGTTCCTGCTGCTGGGGGTGGCCACCTTCTTCGAGGGCTATGACTTCATGGCGCTGGCCCAGGTGCTGCCCAACCTGCGGGCCGATCTGGGATTATCGCCCTTTGGGGCCGGGGTGCTGTTCGCGGTGGTCAACGCGGGCACCGTCGTGGCCTGGCCGCTGGTGCGGGTGGCCGATCGCTGGGGCCGCAAGCGGGTGCTGGTGATCACCATCGCGGGCTACACCCTGATGACCCTCATCAGCGGCTTCGCGCCCGACGTGTACACCTTCGGGGCGGCGCAGTTCTTCGCGCGGGTGTTCCTCATCGGCGAGTGGGCCGTGAGCATGGTGTACGCGGCCGAGGCCTTCCCCGCCGACCGGCGGGGGCACGTCATCGGGGTGCTGCAGGCCTTCTCGAGCATGGGCGCCATCGTGTGCGCGGGGGTCACGCCGCTGCTGCTGCAGGCCGAGTACGGCTGGCGCACCGTGTACTTCGTGGGGGTCATCCCGCTGGTGCTGCTGGCCTGGGCGCGGCGGGGCCTGCAGGAGTCCCCGCGCTTCGCCGAGGTCGCCGCCGCGCCGAAGGCCAAGGGGTCGTTCTTCGCCATCTTCCGGGGCCCCCACCGCCGGCGGGTGCTGCAGCTCGGGCTGATCTGGTTCCTCACCTACGCGTGCAGCAACACCGCGATCTCATTCTGGAAAGAGTTCGCGGTGGGGGATCGGGGCATGACCGACGGCCAGGTGGGGGCCTGCCTGACCATCGCCGCCGTGGGCTCGCTGCCGCTGGTGTTCCTGTCGGGCAAGCTGCTCGACCGCTTCGGCCGCCGCGCGGGCGCGGTGGGGATCTTCCTGGCGACCATCGGGGGCGTGTGGTTCGCCTACACGCTGGAGAGCCGCTGGGCCCTGACCGTCGCGCTGACCTTCGGGGTGTTCGGGGTCAGCGCGGTGCTGCCGGTGCTCAACGCCTTCACCACCGAGCTGTTCCCCACCCACGCGCGGGGCGAGGCCTTCGCCTGGTCGAACAACCTGCTCGGCCGGCCCGGCTACGTGCTCGCCCCGCTGCTGGTGGGCGCCCTGGCCGAGGCCCACGGCTGGGGCGCGGCGGTGCGGCCCACCGTGCTGGGGCCGCTGGTGGCCCTGGCGTTGATCCTGTGGTGGATGCCCGAGACGGCAGGGCGCGAGCTGGAAGAGACGGCGGGGCAGTAGCTGGGGCTCAGCGCCGGCGGCGGATGGCCACCAGCCCCAGCAGCAGCAGGGCCAGGCCTGCGGGCCGGCCGCCGCCGCCCACGTCGCAGCTGCAGCCGTCGCCGCCGTCGCCGGTGGCGCCGGGGCCCGCGTCGCGGTCGCCACCGGGCTGGCCGCCCTCGCCGCCAGCGCCGCCAGCGCCGCCAGCGCCGGGATCCGCGGCGTCGATGGCCGCGCTGTTGTCGGTGATCACCTCTGGCTGGCCCGCCGCGAGCGTGCGCTCGATGCGCCGGGCCGCCGGCATGGGCGAGCCGTCCGCGCGGGCCTCCCCCTCGCGCACCAGCACCGCGGCGCCCCAGCGGCTGCCGTCGGGCAGGGTGATCGGGGCGCTGTAGTCGGGGCTGAAGTCGGGGCAGGTGACCGGGCGGGTGGCCACGCGCTGGGCGGCGACGTCACCCAGGTCGCGGTTGAAGGCGAACACGGCGTCGCGGTCCAGCTCGGCCGGGCTCAGCGCCGTCGTCATGCGGGTGAGGTACGGGTGCTGTGAGAACACGCGCACCAAGGTCTCGCGGGCGGGGTTGAACTCGGTGCGCAGCGCCTCGCCCAGGGCGTCGCCGTCCACCGCGCTGTCGGGGAAGCACTCGAAGCAGTCGAAGACCTGCTCGATGTCGGCCCCGTCGGCCGGGGTGATGACAGCCCGCAGGATCCGCTGCAGATCGGCGCCGGCGTCGGGCAGGAAGTAGGCGGCCTGCAGCTCGCCGAGGGTGGTCGAGGCCGCCATGTCGGCGATCTGCCTCTCGGACAGTGGGCTGAAGGGGTAGCCGTCGACGGGCCCGGCGAAGTCGGTGGCGAAGGCGTGGCCGCCGGCCTCATCCGCGGCGCTGGCCACCACGTCGGCATAGTTGCTGCCGCCGCCGGCCCAGTCGATGAGGCGGTCGTTGATCACCACGTGCTGGAAGGGCTCGACGGGCACCGCGCGGCTCGGGCCGAGCAGGTGCACGCTGAGGTGGGTGTCGGCCACCGCGCTGGCGCCGGTGGGGCGCAGCGGGATGGCGGCCACGTCGCCGGTGTAGGTGACCTGGATCGGCACGACGTCGCGGCTGCCGGCGCCCGCGGTCAGGCGCAGCGCCATGACCGCCAGGCCCATGTCGAGGTAGGGCTGCAGGCGGTCGGCGACGCCGTCGGGCGCGTGGTAGCCGTTGTCCTCGAGCCAGGTGATCAGCGTGTCGGCCTGCTCGGCCGTGATGAGCACGCTGGCGAAGGGGCCCAGCTGCTCCTGCGCGAGGATCTGCACGCCGTTGCGGCCGTCCACGCCGCCGTCGAAGGCCCCGCCGCCCGCGCCAACGTCGAAGGCGCCGAGCCAGGGATCGCAGCCCTCGTCGAAGGCGTCGCGCACGACGAACTGGGCGGCGAAGCGGCCCTCGAGCCACTGGAAGAGCTCTTCGCTGGACAGGCTGAGCTGGGCGTCGCGGGGGACGGGCAGCAGCCAGCCGAAGGCGTCCGGCTCGCCGGCCCAGGTCAGGCGGGCGATCATGTGCATCTGCTCGCCCTCGGCGGCGAACAGGATCCGCTCGCCCTCGATGGCGAGCAGGTCCGGGGCGCCGGGGAAGAAGGCGCCACAGGCGAGCGCGGAGGGGGTCCCTAGATCGTGGCGCGAGGGGGTCCCATAGAAGTGGCGCTTGACAGTCTGGACACGATTGAACCTGAGGTCATTGAACGAAAGCCGCACCTCACCGCCTGCGTGGGCGCGCTCGACGGCTTGAGATCGGGATCAACGCGGCCAGAACAGCCGCCTGATCAAGGGGTTACCCCACCATCCGGGGCATCCGGCGCCCCC
>JAUHVS010000311.1 GCA_030424955.1 bacterium
AAGGCTTTCGGTTGCTTTCGCCATCAGAACCTCGCCCCGGCTTCGCCCTATCTGCGCGGCTTCTCAGACGATTTCGTGATCCCGGTCAGCCGCTGGACCGAGATGAAGCAGGCGGAGGTCGATGGCGCCGAAGGGCTGCGCACGCTGCTCGGCTCGGCCCTCGGCCTCATGCTCATCACGGTGCTGCTGACGGTGAGCCGCTCGGCCTACCTGGGGCTGGCGGCCGCCCTGGGCTGGTGGTTCGTGCGCGACCGCCGCGCGGTGCTGATGGTGGTGCTCGGCGCCTTGGTGCTCCTGGTCACCTACTCCCAGCTCACCGATCAGCGCCGCTACATCGAAGACCGCCTCACCATGCGCGACAGCAGCGTCGAGGGCCGGTCGCAGACCTATCAGAACGCCATCACCGCCGTGGCGGCCCGCCCGCTGCTGGGCGTGGGCTACGGCCAGTTTGCCGATCTCGATGAGGCGGTGTCGGTCAACGCGGAGCGCGGGCGCTCAGCCCACAGCCTGTACCTGGGGCTCTTCGCCTCCACCGGCATCCCCGGAGCGCTCGCCTTCCTGGCCTTCCTGGCCGTGCACATCCGCCGCATCTGGCGCAACAAGGCGCGGGCGGTCGCCCTGAAGGACGCCGAGGCCGAGTGGATGATGTCGGCGTTTCAGGCGATGATCATCTACCGGCTGATCACGTTGATGTTCTCAGAGTTCCACAACGTGCACGGCTACAACCTGATCGGGCTCTGGATCGCCGCGGCCCTGCTGCCCTTCCCCGAGGCGGACGCCCGCGAAGCCGACGCTCCGGGCGACGGCGCGGCGCAGGAGCCCGGCGGCCCCCCGGCGGCTCTCCTCGGCTGACAGGGGTCCGGGCGCCAGGGCCGCCACCGCCACGCCGTGGGCCCGCGCCCAGCGCTCCCCTGCCGGGGTCACCGCCCCCACGAAGGCCCACACCGGCACCCCCAGCCGAGCCGCCCGCGCCGCCAGGTTCGCGATGAGCTTGCCCTGAGCGGTCTGCCGATCCAGCTGCCCCTCGCCCGTGAGCACCAGATCGGCCTCGGCGAGGCGTGCGTCCAGCCCCACCGCCGCCGCCACGGCGTCCGCCCCCGACACGAGCCGGGCGCCCAGCGCCGCCGCCAGACCCCCCGCCAGCCCGCCGGCGGCCCCCGCGAAGGCCATGCGGGCCGGGTCACGGCCGAAGGCGTCCTGGGCGACCTCGGCCCACCGCTGCAGCCCTGCCTCCAGCTGCGCGACCTCGCGGGCCGTCGCGCCCTTCTGCAGCCCGTAGCACTGCGCGGCGCCGTCCGGCCCGAGCAGCGGGGCGTCCACGTCGCACCACAGGGTCAGGGCATCCAGGGCCGCCGGTCGCCCGGCGGGCGGCTCAACCCTCGCCAGCCGGTGAAGCGCGTCGGGGCGGGCCGGGATCAGGCGGCCCGCCCCGTCCAGGAAGCGGAAGCCCAGGGCAGCCAAGGCCCCGACCCCGCCATCCACCGTGGCGCTGCCCCCCACCGCCAGGGCCAGGCCGGCTGGCCCGGCCTCCGCCGCCGCTGCCAGCAGCTGACCGGTACCCGCGCTCGAGGCGGTCATCGGCGAGCGCCGGCGGGTGACGCCCAGCCCAGACGCCCGGGCCAGCTCGACCACGGCCAGCCCATCGGCGGCCCGCCGCCACCAGCCCGCCTGGAGCGGCTCGCCCTGCGGCCCGGTCGCTGGGTGGCTGATCTCCTCGCCAGGCGCCGCGGCCGCCAGCGCGGCCAAGGTGCCCTCCCCCCCGTCCGCCAGCGGGCACAGCGACGCCTGCGCACCGGGCCGAGCGTCTTGCAGCCCAAGGGCCATCGCGCGCGCCGCGGCCACGGCGCTCAGGCTGCCCTTGAAGCTGTCGGGGGCGCACAGGACCCTCATCACGGCGCCGCGGGATCCAGCGGCGCCACCGGCGCCAGCGGATCGGGCTCACCGGGGGCGTCCTCGTCCAGGTCCGACGGGAAGACCGGCGCGAAGGGATCGGCCCCATCATCGGCCGGGGGCACCTCGCCGTCGGCGCCCATCCCGGGCACCGGTGGCTGCCACACCTGGGGATCCATCGTCGGCCCCTGGAACAGCAGCGCTGGCTGGGCCCCCGCGCGCACCTCAGCGCTCAGGTGGCCGCGATCCACCAGCAGGTCGAGCAGCCGATCGATCCGCTTGACGTACCAGCCGTCGGCCTTGCCCTTCTCCTTCTGCTTGCCCCAGCGACGGGGCGACGGCAGCAGCCGCGTGAGGAAGGCCACCTCGACGGGATCGAGCTGAGACGGTGGCTTGTCGAAGTAGTAGGCGGCCGCGTCCTTGATGCCGAACACGCCCTCACCGAACTCCACCACGTTCAGGTAGAGCGCCATCAGCTCGGCCTTCTCGAAGCGCTGCTCGAGCAGCCAGGTGAGCACCAGCTCCTCCAGCTTGCGGGCCAGGGTCTTCCTGCGGTGCAGGAACAGGTTGCGGGCCAGCTGCATGCTGAGGGTCGACCCCCCGCGGGCGAAGCGCCCCCGCTCCAGGTTGCGCACCAGCGAGGCGCGCAGGTGGAACAGGCTCACGCCGCCGTGCCGGTAGAAGCCGCCGTCCTCCTGGGTGATGACGGCGAGCGGCATCAGCGGGGTGATCTCCTCCAGCGGCACCCAGCGCTCCGTCTCGGGCCCGGTCTCGCGCTCGAACACCGTCTCGTCGGGCATCACGAACCGGGTCACGAAGCGGGTGCCGAGGGCGTCGAAGTCCACGGCCGGGTTCAGGCCCGTCAGCCGCAGCCCGCCCATGTCGAGCTTGGCGGTCAGCTCCGTGGCCTGCAGATCAGCGAAGTCGATGCGCAGGCCCCCCTCGAAGCCGAAGCGCCCCTGGGCCTCGATGGGCTGCAGGTTGGGCATCAAGCCGGGGGGGATCGCCGCCGCGACCTTGCTGGCGGCGACCGTCGGGATCGACGCCGCGGCGGTGATCACGGGCGCCGCGCCGGTGGCGTCCACCGCCGCCTCGAGGGTCAGGGCGACGTCGCCCAAGGTCACGGTGCCGTCCGTCAGCGCCACCTTCGCCCGCTCCAGCGGCCCCTCGGGATCCGCGCTCGCCACCACCTTGCCCCCGAAGGCCACCGTGAACGGACCGATGCGGTCCTCGGCCAGGGCCGGGTGGGTCACCGTCAGCGCGCTCAGCTTCGCCTGCCCGGTCAGCACCACCCGGCGGGTGGCGCGATCGACCTGGAGCTGCACGGTGCCCGAGAGCAGGCCGTCCAGGCTCGAGTGCACCGGGTCGAGCCGGAAGCCCGCCAGCTCAGCGCCCATGGCAGCCCCCTGCTGGTCTGCGCTGCCCTGAATCTCAAGGGCCGCGCCGCCAGGCAGCCGCAGGCCCGCCGTCACGGGGTAGCGCCCCGATCGGTCGCGATCCAGCGTGACGCTCAGATCGGCCGACAGCCCACCCAGGATGGTCGCCAGGCGGCCCTCGGCCTCCCCGGCTGCCAGCCGGACCCCCGTCAGCCGCAGCTGCCGGGTCGGCTTGAGCTGCACCTCGACGCTCCGGCCGGCGAGCCGAAAGCCGGCCGGCAGCGGCACCGACAGCGGCTCGTCGCACGACAGCGCGAGCCCGTGCCGATCGCCCTCGACGTGGCAGCGGCCCAGGGGCGGGGCGGTCAGCAGCAGGCTGCTCTCGAGCCGCCCGTCGCGCACCGTGGCGTGCCCCTCCTGGCCCAGCACGGCGCCGGCGTGATCCACGACCCGCACGTCGCTGAGCACGATCTCGGGGGTGGGCCGTGGCGCCGGGTCGCCGCCCCCGCCGCCGCCCGTGGCCCCACCCTCGGTGAGCGCCTCGGGCAGGGCCGCCTTGAGCGCCCGGGCGGCGCCCTCCAGGCTGCCGTCGCCGTAGACGTGCAGGACCACGCCCGACAGCTCGATGCGCTGGGGACGTCGCTGACCTTGGCGCAGCTCGGCCCAGGTGAGCGCAGCGCGGGCCCGCCGCACGGTGATCAGCGGCGCGTCCGCGGCCCCGACGCGGATCCGGTCCACCTGCGCGCCGAGCCAACCCCACGGGTGCACCGCCTCGGCGAGCACCGGCAGCCCCAGGCGCGCCTCCACCTTGGCGAGGGCGCGCTGACCGGCGGCTTCGATGAGGTGTGGGCGGAGGGCGAGGCCGACGCCCGCCCCCACGAAGAGGAGGGCGATGACGGCCAGGAGGGTGCGGCGCAGCGCGGCGCTGCGCACCCAGGCGGGCAGCGCGGGCACGCCTACTTGCTGGCGGTGGCGACGACCTTGATCTGCAGCTCAAGCCGGTCGTTGCGAGCGCCCTTGGGCGGGTTCTCGGGCAGCTCACGGGCCCCGAGGCTGCGGGTGGAGAGCATCTTCTCCGCCACGCCGCGCTTGACCAGCTCGCTCTTCACCATCTCGGCGCGCTCCTTGGCCAGGGCGTCCGCGTCGTCCACCTTGTGGGCGGTGGCGGCGATGACGATCTCGACGTCGTCGGTGTACTTCTTCAGCACCTCGGCGATCTCGTCGAGGGTCTTCGCCGACTTGGTGCCGATGGTGGCCTTGCGCTTCGCGAACTGCACGCCGGGCTGGATGCCCGTGATGGCCTGCAGATCCTCGGGGACCGTGTCCTTGCAGCCGTCGGTGTCCTTGAAGCCGTTGCGGGCCTCGGGCTCGTCCTTGCACTGGTCCTGGCTGTCGAAGAAGCCGTCCTTGTCGGCGTCCTCTTCGGGGCAGCCGTCATCGTCCTGGAAGCCATTCTTCGACTCGGCCACGTCGGGGCACTTGTCGGCGGCGTCGAGCACGCCGTCCTTGTCGTTGTCGGGATCGGGGCAGCCGTCCTCGTCCTCGAAGCCGTCCTTGTCCTCAGCCTCGTCGACGCACTTGTCCTTGTCGTCGTCGACGCCGTCCTTGTCCTTGTCGAGGTCGGGGCAGCCGTCCTCGTCCTCGACGCCGTCCTTGTCCTCAGCGGCGTCGGGGCACTTGTCGTCGGCGTCGAGCACGCCGTCCTTGTCGTTGTCCTCGTCGGGGCAGCCGTCGGTGTCCTCGAAGCCGTCCTTGTCCTCGGCCTTCGTGGGGCAGCGGTCGGCCATGTTGTCGATGCCATCGCCGTCCATGTCGTGGTCGCCCATGAACTGCACCGACACACCCAGCGTGGCCTCGAAGTGGGCGTACTCGTCGTCCGCGGGGGCCTCGTTGCTGAACCAGCCACGCAGATCGGCCCGCAGCGCGATGAGATCCGTGAAGTGGAACTTGGCCCCGAGGCCGACGTTCGAGGCGAAGTTCGCGCCGTCGGCGCTCACCATGCCGACGCCGCCGGTGACGTAGGGGTTGATGAAGGCGTTGTTGAGGTGCAGCACGGCGTTCACGCCCAGCTGCATCGCCATCTCATCGGTCTCGGTGATGGTGGGGTTGGTCACGTCCCCGGTCTTGGTGGTGAGCGTGGTCGGCACCAGGCCGTAGCTCGCCTCGATCCCGATGACCCGGTTGAAGTTGTAGGCGCCGCGCACACCGAAGGTGGGGGCGGTGTCGAGGGTGTTGTCGCCCTCCCACACGCCGCCGTAGGCGCTGGCCTCAATACTCCCGGGACGGATGCGCGCCTCAGCGGCCGAGGCAATAACGGCGCCGGCGGTCAGCGCCAGCACGAGTGAGCGAATCTGCACCGCGAGTCTCCTTGTCTTCCGGGGCGTCCGGACGGGCGCCGGACCGGCACGATTGGGCGGCTTAACCCCCACGGCGCCATACTGTCAACCCCGTGAGGTGGCCCCCGGTACGCGCCGGCCGCCGCGTGGTGTGCGCCAAGCCGCGTTGACAGTGGCGGATCGCGGTGCGTAGGCTCCGGCCGCCCGGCTCAGCGGGCGCCCCGAATCCGTCTGAACTGCCCCGCGAGGACACCCATGATGAAGGCTCACCGTTGGTTCCGGATCGGCGCCGCTGCGCTGCTGCTGACCGCTGCCGGCTGCTCGAAGAAGGATGACCCCGCCGCCAAGCCCGGCGCGGCCAAGGGCGCGGCCACCGCCGCCCCAACCGCCAAGCTTGAGGCGCCCGCCTCCGTGATCATCTACGGCGGCACCGGCCCGCTCGCCGCGGCCGTGGGCAAGCTGGTCAGCCTCGCCCGGCAGGCGAGCCCGCAGGTGCCCGATCTGGGCCAGATGGTGGGCCCTGCCCTGCAGAACGAGTGGCGCCTCAAGAGCCCCGACGCCATCGACACCGGCAAGCCGCTGCGCTTCGCCATCTTCGACCCCAAGACCTACGGCCCGCTGCCCACCGCCGTCATCGTCGGCGTGAAGGACCAGGCGGCGTTCATCAAGGCCCTGCCGGCCACCGAGCAGAAGAAGGACGACGCCGGCAACGCGATCTCGTACCTCAAGTTCGAGGGCTCGCGCCGGCCCATCTACGTGAACTTTGTCGACGGCTACGCGGTGGTCACCCGCCACAAGGACGCCTTCCCGAAGCACAGCGCCTTCATGAAGACGCTCATCGGCGCCACCCTGCCCGAGATCGGCACCGCGTGGATCGAGGTCGACCACCTCGCGACGATCTTCAAGGGCGAGCTGGACGCCGGCTTCAAGCAGATGCAGGACGTCATGGCCATGGCCGCCCAGACCCAGCCCGGCGGCGCGGACGCCGGCGCGATGGTCGGGCAGGTCGTGACCTGGTTCAAGGCCGCCATCCAGGACGTCGACAGCCTCCAGCTCACCCTCGCTACCGTCGCTGATGGCGCCCGCCTCGAGGCCGCCGTGCACACCCGCACCGGCAGCGCGCTGGCCAAGCAGCTCGGCAACTTCTCGGGCAAGGGCGGCCAGGCCCTGCTCGCGAAGCTGCCCGCCGCGACCCACGCCTTCATGGCCTTCAACGCCGATCCCGCCCAGCTCAAGGCCGTCACCCAGGGCATCATGACCTCGATGCTCATCGGCCCGATGTTCGGCGGCGACACCGAGAAGGCG
>JAUHVS010000312.1 GCA_030424955.1 bacterium
ATCGCCGAAATCGCCGGCTCCGGCGTTGCCGCGTCCTCGACGATGCCCTGCATCGCCTGCGGCGCGGCGCCTTGGATCCGACGCTTCGGCTCGCTCTGGCTCGGTCCGCGAATTTCAACACCCTGCTCTAGCCCACCCGGCCTGCCGGGCGGCGAGCACGCACACCGCGGGCGCTACGGCCCGATCTCACGAGGGAACCGATGATGATGACTGGACTGATCTCGATCATGTTTGGGTTGGGCGCCGCGCCCTTCGGCCCGCTGCTGGTGGCCATCGCCCCGGCGGCCGCGCTGGCGACCTTGTACCTGCCCTAGCTGGGCCCTCGGGCACCGCGGGCGGTGAGCGCCCGCCTCCCTCAGTCGATCAGCAGGCCGCGGCCCCACACGTAGGGGTGGTGCTTCGGTGCGCCGCCAGCGACGGGATCCACCACGGCCGCCCGATCGGCCGCGGCCTGCGCCCGCGCCGCGTCCACCAGCGCCTCGCCCTGCGCGAGCCGCGCCGCCAGGGCGCCGGCGCGCTCGGGATCGACGCCCGCCCGCAAGGTGTTGACGAGCACCGCCTGCACCCCGCGCGCCCGCAAGGCCGCCACCAGCCGGCGCAGGCCGACGGCGTCCCCCGGGGCGGGCGCGCTGGTGCGCGACAGCACCACGGCGGCGCTGCCGACGGCGGCGCCCACGCCCAGGGCCTTGTCGGCGGCGCGGGGGTAGGGCTGGCCGGCCGCCGCCGGGCTGGTGAGGATCGCGCCGCCCGCCAGATCGACCGGGCTCAACAGCCAGGTGGTGCGGTGGCTGGCCATGGCCGCCGCCAACCCCTCGGCCGTGGCAGCGGCCTCGGTGACGTGGTGGAACCCATCGGGCGCTACGGCGAAGGCCGCCGTGATCTCCTGGGACTCCGCGGCCTGATCGGGGGCGCCACACAGGTCGAGGGCGCCGGGGCCCTTCGGGCAGCCCGCCCCGGCGGTCAGCGGGCCAAAGGCCGCCAGGGCGTGCGCCGCCTCGGGCCGCTTGGGGGCCCGCTGCACGCTGAGGGACACTCGGATCGCGTGCCGGGCGCCCAGGAACTCGGGGGGCGCGCCCACCGCGCCCTTCGGGGGCGGGGCGAGCACCAGCCCGTCGAAGGGCAGGCGCACCAGGGGGCCGTCGGGGAACACCCGCAGGGCCTTGCCCTGGATGGCGGCGCTCGCCGCCTTGTCCCGCAGGAAGGGCAGCACCCGCGGCACCGGGGCCTGCAGCAGCGCCCAGGCCTCGAGGTTCGGATCCTTCGGGGCCCGCCGGCGGGTGTTGCCCTCGCTCGCGGGCCACGGCAGCGGCGGGGTCTTCAGCGCCTTGAGCGCGGGCTCCAGCCCCTTCGCCAGGGCGGCCTCGCCGGGCAGCGCGTAGTGGCGCACCGGCTGGCCGCCCACCACCAGCCACAGGTGTGAGCGCTCGGCGGCCACGTGGTAGTAGAGCCGCGCCTCATCGGCCGCGGGGTTGAGCTGGGCGGTGGTCGGCAGGCTGGGCGCGAGGTAGTCCGTCCAGCCTGGGGCGCGGCTCAGCATGGCCGCCCGGCCGTCACCGATGGCGACCACCGCCGCCTGCTCGGCCTGCAGGAGCCGGGCGCGGTCGTTGGCCTGAATCAGCGGATCCGTCAGCCGGGCGCGCAGATCGGCGAGGCGGGCGACGGCGGCGCGGAAGTCCGCCTCGGCCTCGGCCGGCCGCAGCCCCCCCTCCGACAGCGCCCCGCCCACGGGGGCGGCGGCCAGCGCGCGGCCATAGAGCGACAGGGCGATGGCGGCGCGGTGCAGGCCGCTCTGCTCCTTGGCGGGGGCCTTGGCCGCGGCCGCGGCGAGCACGCTGGGGCCGTCGGCGAGGAGCTGGTCGGGCTGGGCGGGGGCGGCCAGCCAGCGGGTGTCGAGGGTCACGCCGCGGGCCGCACGGGCCTGGGCGAGCTCGGCGTGCCGGGCCATGGCCTGCTGCCAGCGGCGCCCCGCGGTGAGGGGCACCTTGCGGGCCAGGGCGATGCGGCCGTCCAGGGCGAGCAGGCGCCAGGCGATGGCCGGATCGGTCTTCGGGTTGGCGGCCAGCACGCGGATGGGCGCGAGCGCCCGCTCGGCGCCCGTGGTGTCGCCCTTGGCCAACAGCGCGTGGGCCAGGCAGGCCAGCCCGCTCAGCCGCGCGTCGCGCAGGTGGGGCAGGGTCATGCCCTTGGCGGCCTCCAGCAGGGGCAGGGCCTCGTCGGTGCGGCCGGCGAGGGTGAGCACGCAGCCCTGCAGCACCCGGGCGGAGCGGCCGTTGGGGCCCTCGAGGGCGGGGGCGAGGGCGGCCAGCGCGCCGTCGATGTCGTTCGCGTCCAGCAGGGCCAAGGCGAGGGTGCGGGCCGCGGGCACGCTGCGGGGGGTGAGGCCGGCCGCCTGGCGCAGGCGGGCCGTGCCCTCGACGGTGTAGCCCACGGCGTGCAGGACCACGCCCGCGGTGGTGTGCAGCGCGGCGCGCAGCGGCCCCTGGGCGTCAGCCGCCCCCGCGTCCCGCAGGACCTGCAGGCCCTGGTTGGCGTTGGCGAAGGCCGGGGCCCAGGCGCCCTGGCGGAGCCGGACCTTGGCCTGCGCGGCGTAGGCGCGGGCCTTGACCACCGCGACGTCATCGCCGCCGGCGTGGGCCAGGGCGACGCGGGCGTGATCGAGCGCCGCGCTCAGATCGCCCATGTCCAGCGCGAGGGTCGCCCGATCGGCGGCGAGATCGGCCACCCGGTCGGTGCGCTGGAGGCCCTCGGCCCAGGTGGCGGCGGCGGCGGCGTAGGCGGCCTCGGCGTCGGTGAACAGGCCGCGGCGCCGGGCCAGGTGGCCCGCCTCCTGCTGCAGGCCGGCCAGGGTCATCTGGCGGGTGGCGAGCTCGGCGTCCACGGCGGCCGCGGGCACCAGCCGGGCCACGGTCTCGCGCTGGGCGAGGGCCTGGGCGATGGCGGCGGCCTCGGTCAGGGCGGCGTCTGCGCGCACGAAGTCGCCCGCGGCGCTGGCCGACCGGGCGCCGGTGGTCAGGGCGATCTGGGCGGCGTGCAGGGTGCGCAGGTGCTGGGCGACCTCCAGGGTCGGGGCGCCGAGCGCGCGCAGCTCCTTGGCGTAGGGCAGCAGGGCCCCGACGTCGCCAGCGGCGGCGTGGGTGGCGGTGACCTGGCTGGCCGCCAGGGCCACGAGCGCCGGCTTGCCGAGGGGCCGCACGGCCTGCAGCACCTGCACCCGCAGGGCCGCCTCGCGGGCGCGATCGCCCTGGCGGCCGGCCACGTGGGCCACGCCGTTGAGCACGAGGGCGGTGATCAGCCCGTCGCCCTGGGTGCTGCGGGCGAGGGCCAGCGTGGCCTCCATCAGCCGCGCGGCCTCGGGCAGGGTGTTGGCGTTGAGGGCCAGCAGGGCGCGATCGAGCTCGGTCTCGAGGATCAGCCGCTCCTGGGGCAGGCCGGTGGGGCCGTGCCACGCCAGCAGGGCCTGCAGCGGGCCCAGATCGCCGTGGGCCAGGGCGTAGCCCTCGGCCATGCGCCGGGCCACCTTGAGGTAGCCGGCCACGTCCCGGGCGCCGCCCAGCCGCTTGCGCGCCCGCCAGGCCCGGTCGAACAGGGTGTAGAAGGCCCACTGGGCCAGCTCGGGCCGCTCGATGGTGGCCATGGCGGCGCCGACGGGCGTGCCGGCGCCCACCGCCCCGATGGCGGCCTCTTGCAGCGCGCGGGCGACGGGGGCCTGCGCGGCCAGGGCGCCGCTGTCGACCCGGTCGAGGTACATCAGCGGGGTGGGATCGGGCGGCGTCTGCGCGCCCAGGCGGCGGGCGATGGCCACCAGCCGCGGGCGCACCGCGTCGCGGGTGGCCTGCGGCACGCCCTCGTTGACCAGATCGAAGACCTGCCCATAGAACCAGATGCGGCCAAAGTGTGGCTGCGCGTCTGTGAGGGCGCCGAGGGCCTCCAGATCGTTGGCCTTCTCGGCCTTCTCGGCGTTGAAGGTCCAGTCACCATAGGGATCGGCGCCGGCGGCCCCTGCGTACAGGCCCAGCCAGAGCGCCGCGATCAATCCGAGCGCGCGCATTGGTGTGATTTCCCCCCAGTCCCAGGGGGCGCGGGCCCCCTCTGTCTCCGATAGCACGGGGGCTGCGGCGGCGCCAGCGGCCACCGCGGGGGGGTGTCAGTCGCGTGGCGCCCCTGCGAGGCCTGTGCTAAGACCCCCGCGCGCACGGAGACCCAGACACCCTATGGGAAGGAGCGTTCGATGCAGCTCAACGAGATGCGGATCGTCGTCACCGGGGCCGCCAGCGGCATGGGCCGGCACTTTGCCCTGAGCCTCGCGCGGGCGGGCGCCAAGGTCGCCGCCTGCGACGTGAACGAGGCCGGGCTCGCCAGCCTCGCCGAGGAGGCCGCGTCGGCCTCGGGCGAGCTCAAGACCTGGATCACCAACGTCGCCGACGAGGCGTCCGTCGAGGCCCTCTTCAGCGAGGCGTGGGACGCCTTCGGCCACCTGAACGGCCTGATCAACAACGCCGGCATCATCCGTGACGGCCTGTTCATCAAGAAGGACAAGGAGACCGGCGCGGTCCGCAAGTTCAGCCTGGCGAAGTGGCAGCAGGTCATCGACGTCAACCTGACCGGCCCGTTTTTGTGCGCCCGCGAGCTGGCGGCGAAGATGGTCGAGCACGACATCGCCCCCGGCGTCATCGTCAACATCAGCTCCATCAGCCGCTGGGGCAACATGGGCCAGACCAACTACTCGGCGGCCAAGGCCGGGCTGGTGGCCGACACCGTGCTGTGGGGCAAGGAGCTGGCGCGCTACGGCATCCGCGTGGGCGCCGTGGCCCCGGGCTTCGTCGACACCCCCATCCTCGAGGGCATGCCCCCGGCGGCCCTCGAGAAGATGCTCAAGGGCGTGCCCCTGCGCCGCCTGGTGTCCCAGGACGAGATCTTCCAGGCGGTGCAGTTCATCATCCAGAACGACGCCTTCACCGCCCGCGTGGTCGAGGTGGACGCCGGCCTGCGCCTCTAGCAGCGTTCGGGGAAGCCGTCACCGTCATCCGCGCTCGCCTGCCCACCGAGCGGGGGCACCGCCGCCACGACCTCGGACGCCGTGGATCCCCCATGCGCGCTGACTTGCCCGCCCGCTGAGCCCTGGGTGAAGAAAACGGCCCTTCGGTCAGTTCTCCGTGCCTGTTAGAAACAGAGGCCAACCGGGCGGTGAGAGCCGAGGGCCGTGAGCCTGCATGCGTTCCGATATCGTGACACGCGCGTCGAGGTGGATCGGGCCAGCCAGATCCTGCACCTCGAGGTGAACGACACGGGGGGCCTCGACGAGTGCCCCGACGAACCCCGCGCGTCCGTGGACGGGCGCTGGGACTTCAACACAGGCGTGCACTTCGAGGCCCCGCTCTACCCCAGCCTGGCGCGGGCGCCGCTGCGCGCCGGCTTCGCCCCCTTCGCCGCCTTCGCCGAGAAGGCCCGCATGTTCGATCACGGGCTGCGGGGCGCCGTGGAGGTCATGGCCCACGAGGGCGCCGTGGGCCTGCTGGGCCGCCGCCACCTGATCCCGGCGCTCCGCACGGGGCTGCCCGGCGACGGGCAGGCCGCCGCGCTGCTGGACGCGAGCGCCGCCCTGCTCGGCAGCGCGCTCCCGGACGGCACAGCGGGCCGGGCCGCGGCCGAGGCGGTGCTGCGGGGGTTCCTCAGCCAGCCGACCCACCACAAGCCCCAGGGGCTCTACACCTGGGACGACCGGCTGGCGGTCATCCACGACTTCGATCACCTGCTGGGCACGCCGCTGGCGCCCGAGGCGGCCTACGCGCTGGCCACCGCGCTGTCGGCCAGCGCCCCGATGGGCGAGGCCTACGCCCGCCACCTGGCGCTGCTCGACGCCCTCAACGGCACCGCCCGCGACGGTGATGTGTATGGGCGCGGTCCGCAGCCCGATGGCCTGCGCGCGCTGTTCCCCACCCGCCGGTGGCCCACCGAGCACCTGGCCGAGCTGCTGTTTGGCGGCATGCTCCACCCCGATCTGGGCGCGGCCATCGACCGCGGCGTGTTCGAGGTGCCGCCCGCGGCCCCCCAGCATGACGACGGCATCAGCGGCCACCAGATGCGGGCGTGGGGCCCGCTGCTGGCGCCGGGCGCGCAGCCCGAGGCGAGCCGGCTTCACTTCGGCCCGCGCTATCGCAGCGCGCTGCGGGAGGGCTTCAAGGGCTGGGTGGGCCTGACCGGGCACCCGCTCGTCAAGGTGCTGGAGGCGCCCGCGCTGGGCGCCGACACGCCGCGGCAGCGCGCGATCCCGGTGGGGCCGAGCCTGACCGTGGAGCCCCTGCCCGAGGCCTACCGTCGCCGGGCCGAGGGCTACCGCGTGCTGCGCGCGCGGCTCGTGCAGCTGCTGGGGCGCGAGGCGCTGGAGCAGGCGGTGCGCATCCGCAGCCGCGGCGCGCGGGTGGCGAACGATCTGTTCAGCGAGCTGGTCGAGATGGAGCTGCTGTTCCGCGGCGCCTACCTCATCAGCGCCCGTGAGATCGGCTGGGCGGTGCCGCCCGACGGCTGGACGTCGCTGGAGGATGAGGCGGCGGTGGCCCGCACCCGGCGCTGGCTGCGGCACTGGCGCAGCTGCGAGGATCTCTCGGTGGACGTGCGCATGATGCAGCCGGTGGGGCGCGACCCCGTGCGCGGCACCGTGCGGGTGCACGCCGTGCTGGGGCTCACCACCCGCGACCTGACCGCCCGCTTCGTGCGCCCGCCGGACGTCAGCCTGCACTGCGAGCTGCCCAGCGGCGTCTGCCACAGCCCCGAGGTCACCTTCGTGGAGCAGCGCGGGGTGATCGGCACCCTGGCGGTGGTGGACTGCGAGGTGACCCGGGTGCTCGATCACCACAGCTTC
>JAUHVS010000313.1 GCA_030424955.1 bacterium
CCCTGGCCGTACTTCTCGCAGTAGAGGTCCCACGGCTGCCGCGCGTACACGAGCGGGTTGTAGACGTGGGTGACGGGCGGGCCGAAGGTCAGGCCGGCGAGGTCGGCGATGAGGTCGTCGGTGATCCGGGCGAGGGTCAAGGGGCGCCCCCTCCGCTGGGGACCGGGTCGGACGCGCTGCTCGACTCGGCGGGCACCCGCTGCCAGAAACGAAAGCCCCTGTGGTTGAAGGTGAGCGCCCACGGGGGCCGCTGCTCGAGCATGAAGTCACCGATGTCAGCCAGGTTCCGGCGCTCGTCAGCGATCAGGAGCCGACCGCCGGGCGCGACCGCCTGGACCATGCGGGTCAAGACCCCGCGTCGCGTGGGGTGGTCGGGCAGCATGTGCAAGACCCGGTCGAGCACCACGACGTCGAACTCAGCCGCGGGCGTGTAGGCCACAATGTCGGCCACCACCCCGGTGACGGCCAAGGCCTCGGACTCGGCGCGGGCCACCATCTGTTCGACGCCGGTGGGGGAGAGGTCGACCCCCACCACCCGGTGTCCCCGGCGGGCCGCGGCGAGGGCGTCGCGGCCTTGGCCACAGCCGAGGTCGAGGATCCGGCTGCCCGGCGGCAAGCCATCGAACGCTCGGATGAGCTCGGGGAAGGGCGCCCCGCAGACGTCATCCTGTGCGGCGTACAGCGTGTCGTAGTCTGTCACTGGTCTGTGATGCCTCTCTGTGTCTTGGAGGGGGGATCGGTTGACCCGTCGCTCATGCCCGGCTGTGAGAGCCGTCGCAGCGGGGCATGCGCGCGGACTTGCCACAGTGGCAGTCGTGGCGTCCCAGCCCAGCCATGATCCGGGGCGCGGCCTGCATGATCCGCGCGGTGCGGGTCGACGCCTGCTTCGCGGCGTTGATGTGCAGCAGGTAGCCGCGCTGGCGCCCCGGCGTGAGGGCCTCGAAGGCGGCCTGCAGGGCCGGATCGGCGTCGAAGCACGCCTGCAGCTCTGCCGGGTGGGGTTCGCTCGCGGGGGCGGCGTCGACCCGGCGGCCAGCCCGCTCGAGCGCGATGGCCTCGCCGATGAGCCGGCGCAGGGCCGGCTCGCGGTCGTGGACGTCCTGCGCCGAGGTGAAGCGCACCAGCCGGGCGGCGCGGGTGTTGGGTCCGGCCGAGAGGAGCAGGCCCTCGGGGTCGGTCAGCAGCACGCCCTGGAACAGGCTGAGCACGCAGTCGGCCTTGCGGGTGCCCAAGATGGCGAGGTTGCGGCCGTCGACCTGGTAGCAGGGCTGGCGCCACCTGAGGGTCTCGCCCAGGTCGTGGTCGAGGAGGACGCGGCGCAGGGCCCTCAGCGCGCCCTGCTGTGGGCGCGCGGTGGCGAACCAGGCCTCGAGCGAGGCGCGCCCCGGATCGGGGTCCACATTCAGGGCGTGGGGCGTGTCGGTCGGCATGGGCCGAGCGTGCCCGCGGTGTGCCCGCGCCGCAAGGGGCTGGCGGGCTGGCCGCGGGGCGCGCCCGTGGACTTCACTTCGGGTGGACCTTGGCCTTGTACGCCTCCTCATGTTCATCGCGGCGCACGTCCACCACGGCTTCGCCGACGGCGCTGTTGCGCGGCGAGTCGACCACCTTGTCGGACTCTGGCCTTGCCTCCTGGGGCTGCGCCTGCTCAATCGGCACCTTCTGGTCGGGCGCCTTCTGCATCGTCTCGCCCGGCTTCCGCATGGCCCTGGCCGGGGTCTTCCTCTTCGGCATGTTCCCCCCAATCCGTGATGGTGCCCCGGGGTCTGGCCCGAGGCGCTCGGGTGTGGCAGCGACCATCGCTGGCACGACGGGATGATGCGCGACGCCGCGGCGTGGCGACAGGGACGGGTTCGCTTGAGCCGCCCGCTCGCAAGCTGTTGAAAGGCGCTCCCATGGCCAGGGTCCTCGCTGAGATCGCCGCCTCCGGCGTGGCCGCGTCCTCGACGATGCGCTGCATCGCCGACCGTGCGGCCCGTTGGATCCGACGCTTCGGCTTGCTGTGGCTCCGTCCGTGAAGCTCAACACCCTGCGATCAGAGCTCAGGGGGGCGATCGCGCACCGCGCGTGGGTCGCCGTGGACGAGGCCCAGCGCGGGCACGTCTGTCAGGGCGCCCCTCGCAGGGCTCGCGGGCGCGCTGTCGAGGGACGGCGGCCGTGCGCAGGCGGACGGCGCCCAGCGAGCGAGGGTGGTAGCGTGGATCGGACTGCTGGGGGAGGCCGAAGGATGCGACGTGGATGGCTGTGCCTGCTGCTGATCCTGGGCTGTGACGACGGCGGCGGGCCCGCTCCCCAAGATGGGCGGGCGCCCGTGGATCGGGCTGTCCCCGACGGCGCGCTGTCGGACGCCTCGCTGGGCGACGGTGGGCCCACGGACGCCGCGACGCCCGATGAGGGGCGGTCGGACGCTGGGCCCGTGGACGCTGGGCCCGTGGAGGCTGGGCCCGTGGACGCTGAGCCCGTGGACGCCGAGCCGGTGGACGCTGAGCCTGCAGACGCTGAGTCGGTGGACGCTGAGCCGGACGCCAGTGTCCCGGACGCGGCCGTGCCCGACGCTGCGGTGGGCTGCCCGCCCAACCCCGAGCCCCCGTGGACCCGGCGGGTCGTCCCGGCGGGGGGCGTGCTCACCTTCAACGAGGTGCTCGCCGATCCGGCGGGGCAGCGGGACGGCGAGTGGCTCGAGCTGCACAACACCCTGGACGTCGCCCTGGACGTCTCGGGCTGGGCGCTCACCGAGGGGGTCGGGTTCGAGTTCCCGCCGGGGACTCGGGTGCCCCCGCGGGGGTACGTGGTGGTGGCCGCCGATCCGGCCCGGCTGCCGGGCGTCAACGCCCTGGGCCCCTACGAAGGGCGGCTGTCGGCCGGCGGCGAGCGCCTCAGCCTGCGCAACAACATGGGCCGCCTGATGGACACCCTCGACTGGGTGCCCGGGCAGCGCTGGCCAGCTCCGCCCCCGGACGCCGGCGTGTCCATCGCGAAGCGAGACCCCCGCGCCGCGAGCGGGTGGGGCGAGGCGTGGGCGCTGGGGCCGGTGGGCGGCACGCCGGGGGCCCGCAACTTCCCGCCAGCCAGCGGCGAGCCGCCGCGCACGCTGCTGCCGCTGGACGCCCCGTGGCGGGTCGGCGCGCCGGCGGTGGGGGTCCAGGCGCCGGGCTTCCCCGATGGCCGCTGGGCCGAGGGGGTGGCCCCGTTCTACGTCGGCGACGCGCTGCCGGCGGACGTGCCGCTGTGGATCACGGCGGACAACCACTTCGCCGCGTACGTCGGCGGGCCCGCAGGGGACGGCCTGCGCCTGCTGGGGCGGGACGCCGAGGGCGACTGGCAGTCCGCCGAGGCCCTGGTGGCGCCCACCCAGCCCGGGGAGCATCTGTTCATCGCCGCGTGGGAGGGCCGGGGATCAGATGGCGGGCCACAGATGCTGTTGGCCCAGGCCACCCGGCCCGATGGGACCGTCGTGGGCACCGGTGGGGGCTTCGAGGCGATCATCGGGCCGCCCGACCAGAGCCCGGGCGCAGGCCTCGCGCCGGCGGCGCCTCCGGTGGCTGACGTGGCCGCGGCCATCGCCGGGGCGGCGTGGGCGCCTGTGGCGGCGGTCCGGCCCCTGGGCGCGGCCCCGTGGGGCAACCGCGTCGCCGCGCCTTTTGATCCGTCGGTCGCGTTCGTGTGGCCGGACACCTTCGACAACGTCTCGGCCACCAACACCGACGAGACCTACGCGCTCTTCCGGTCCCGCGCGCCGCTGCTGCCGCCCCCCGGCGCGACGGCGCTGCCCGAGGCGCCGCCGGTCGCGGTGTTCCGCGCCCGGTTCGCGTTCGAGGGGGATCCCGCCGCGGTGGCGCTGACCCTCGACCTGTGGGCCGATGATGGCGCGGTGGTGTGGCTCAACGGGGTCGAGGTCTACCGCCACAACCTGCCCGCCGGCCCCCTCGCGGACGACACGCCGGCGCTGGCGGCGGTGGACCCCGCCGGGCCGACGCGCGGCCTGCCCATCCCGTCGGCGGCGCTGGTCGCAGGGGAGAACGTGCTGGTGGTGGCCGTGCACCAGGCCGACGAGGCGCCGGCCGATCTGCGCTTCGCAGCCGCGGTGCACGCCGCCACCCCGCCGCCCGCGCCGCCGCCGCCCACGGCCCCTGTGACGGGCCCGGTGGTGATCAACGAGATCATGTATCACCCGGGGCCCGACGATCTGCGCGGCGAGTGGATCGAGCTGTACAACGCCAGCGCCGAGCCCATTGACCTGACCGGGTGGCAGATCGTGGACGGGGCGGGCGCCGAGCTGACGGGTGTGCTGCCGCCGGGTGGCCTGGGCGTCGTGGCGGCCGATCCCGAGGCGCTCGCCGCGGCGCACCCCGAGGTCGCGCTGCTCGGCGTGCTCGACGGCGGCCTGGCCAACGGCGGGGAGCGGCTGGCCCTGCTCGACGCCTGCGGGGCCCTGGCTGACGAGGTGCACTACGCCGACGGGGGGCGCTGGCCTGCGGACGCTGGCGGCTTCGGGCCGAGCCTGGCGCTGCGTGATCCAGCGGCCGACAACGCCGCGCCTGCCGCCTGGGAGGCCCGCGGCGAGGCCGGGGCGTGGACCGAGCTGGCCTGGCGGGGGGTGGCTGGGCAGAGCGCCATCGGCCCGGACGGGCAGTGGGAGGAGCTGGTCTTGGGGCTGCTGGGCGCGGGCGAGGTGCTCATCGACGACGTGTCGGTGATCTACGATCCCGACGGCGCCGCGACCGAGCTGATCGAGGGCGGGGACTTCAGCGCCGGGCTGGCCGGGTGGCGCGTCATCGGCACCCACCGCCACAGCGAGGTGGTGGCCGATCCCGAGGATCCCCAGAACGCCGTGCTGCGGCTGGTGTCCACCGGCCCCACCGAGCACATGCACAACCACGCCGAGATCACCCTGGCCGGGGGGCACCGGATCGATCCGGCGGCCGAGTACGCGATCCGCATGCGGGCGCGCTGGGTGCGCGGTAGCGACCAGCTCAACGCGCGGCTGTACTTCAACCGCCTGGCCCGCACCGCTCGGCTGCCGCGGCCGGCGGGCGGGGGGACGCCGGGCGCGCTCAACCCCGGGCAGCTCGCCGGCGAGGCTGGGGCGCTGGGGCCGACCTGCGCCGGGCTGACCCACGCCCCGGCGGTGCCGGCGCCGGGTGAGCGCGCCACGGTCCGGGTGGACCTCGGTGATCCGCAGGGCGTCGTGGGCGCCACCCTGTTTGTGTCGGTCGAGGGGGGGCCCTTCGAGGGGATCCCGATGGCAGCGGACGCCGACGGCCGGTTCACCGCCCCGCTGCCCACCGACGCCGCCGGCGCGCGGCTGCACTTCTACGTCGAGGCGGTGGATGGGGCCGGCGCCGTGAGCGTCTGTCCCCCGGGCGGGCCCGCCGCGCGCGCCCTGGCGCAAGTCGATGACGGGCGCTGGCCGGCCGACGCGCCGCTGCCCCCGCTACGGCTGATCCTCACCCCGGCCGACGACGCGTTCCTGCACAGCGAGGTCGAGCTGATGAGCAACGACCGGCTCGGGGCGACGGTCATCGACGGCGACGGGCGGGTCTACTACGACGTCGGCGTGCGCCTGAAGGGCAGCCAGCGGGGCCGGCCGCAGCGGGCCCGGCTGGGCTACTCGCTGCGCTTCGATCCGGCCCAGCCGTTCCGCGGGGTCTACGCGACGGTGTCCGTCGACCGCTCCGAGGGGGTGGGCTACGGCCAGCGCGAGATGCTCATCGATCTGGTGATGGCGCACGCGGGGTCTGTCTCGGCCGAATACAACGATCTGGCCTGGCTGGTGTCGCCCCGCGCGGCCCACCAGGGCCCCGCCCAGCTCCAGCTCGCGCGGTTTGGCGATCTGATGCTGGCCAACCAGTTCGAGGACGGCGCCGATGGGCGCCTGTACGAGTACGAGCTGATCTACTACCCCACGACCACCGACGACGGCACCCCCACCGGGCGTAAGCGCCCCCAGCCCGACCGGGTGGTGGGCACCCGCATCCGCGGGCTGGGGGAAGACCCCGAGGCCTACCGCCACACGTTCCTGGCCAAGAACAACCGCCGGGCAGACGACGCCGCCGCCCTCATCGCCTTCGCCCAGGTCTTCGGCCTGCCCGACGCGGAGTTCCGCGCGCAGGTGGCGTCGGTCATCGACGTGGACCAGTGGCTGCGGGCCTTCGCCTTCTCGGCCCTGTCCGGCGCGGTGGACCACTACGGCGGCGGGGCCCAGCACAACGTGCAGTTCTACGTGCGGCCCCGCGATGAGCGGGTGCTGTTCTTCCCCCACGACCTCGACTTCTACCCGGGCGATCCGCACCAGCCCATCGTCGCGAACCCCGACCTGCGGCGGCTGCTGGGCGTCCCCGCGTGGCGCCGGGCGTTCTATGCCCACCTGCTGGCGATGCTCCAGACCACCTACAACGAAGGGTGGTTGGCGGGGTGGCGCGATCACCTGGGCGCGCTGCTGCCGGGCCAGCGCTTCGCGGGCCACCACGCCTTCATGGTGCAGCGCGCCGCGTGGATCTGGACGGACGCACCCGACGCCGTGCTGCAGGCGATCCCCGAGGTGCCGTTCTCGGTGCTCACGGAGGGGCCGCTGGTGGGGCCCGAGGCGGTGATCGAGGGCGAGGCGTGGCTCGACGTGCAGGGGATCCGCGGGCCCGGCGGGCCGCTGACGCTCGAGTGGCTCACCGAGACCACCTGGCGGGCCACCGTGCCCGTCCCACCGGGGCTGGTCGAGGTGCGGCTGGTGGCCTACGGCGCGCAGGGGGGCCTGGGCGAGGTCGTCCTGGCGGTGGAGTGAGCGCACGCGGGGCGGGGCGCCCCTCTCTGTGTGGTGCTGTCCGGTGGGATCGGTGTGGGTGGCCTGGTGAGATCGCGATGGG
>JAUHVS010000901.1 GCA_030424955.1 bacterium
TGCGCCTTCCAGCGCATTGACGGGCGGGTCCAGGGCCTGTGCCTGCCCGCGAACGCGCGCGCCGCCGGCGAGCCCTGTGCGCAGGCCGTCGACTGCAGCAGCCGGATCTGCCTCGCCGGAGGGCTGTGCAGCAGCCCCTGCTTCGTCGACCGGGACTGCCCGGTGGGCATGCGCTGTGGGCGGGCCCCCTTCGCCGGCGTCGAGGTGTCGGCCTGCACCCCAACGGCCGCCGCAGACGCCGGCGCCCCCGACGCCGGCGAGTCAGACGCCAGCGTCGTCCGTGACGCGGGCGCGACCCTGGCCGACGGCGGGCGTCCCGATGGGGGCCAGGCCGCCGACGCTGGCCCTGTGCCTGACGGTGGGGGCGCGACAGCCCCCGATGGCGGCCGACCTGCGGTTGTGGTCCGTGAGGGCGGCGGCGGGGGTGGCGGCTGCCGCGCCGTACCCGGGCGCGCCCCGACGCCGCGGATCCCCTGGCTGCTGGCTGTGCTGGGCCTCTTGGGGGGGGCGAGCCGGCGGCGGAGGCGCTGATCGAGCGGCCCCCGGCGGCGCCGATCCAGGGTCAGCGCGCGATCAACAGCCGGCGCAACGTCTCGACAAACTCGTTGAACGCCAGGGGCTTCCTCAAGAAGCCGTCCGCGCCCGCCTCGCTGGCCCGGGCCGCGTGATCCTGCTGCGCGTGCGCGCTCACGATGAGGATTGGGACCTCCGCCGTGCGCTCGTCGGCCCGCAGCGCCCGCGTGGCCTGCACCCCGTCCATGTCAGGTAGCTCCAGATCCATCACCACGATCGCCGGGCAGCTCGCCTGCGCGGCGTCCAGGCCGGCGCGCGCGCTCGACACGGCCTCGACCGCCCACCCCTCGGTCTCGAGCAGGTCGCAGTAGAGGCGACGGTTGAAGCGATCGTCCTCGATGATCAGCACCCGCTCCACAGCGCCCCCAAAAAAGTCCGGCATCACGAACGAAACCTGTTGACCACCAAAGCAGGGTCACGTATAAGCCACCTCGCTCCGCGAAAGTGGCGGAATTGGCAGACGCGCTGGATTCAGGTTCCAGTGTCCGCAAGGACGTGGGGGTTCGACTCCCCCCTTTCGCACTTTCTAAGCCTCGACCAGCTTGCTGGTCGGGGCTTTTTTTTTGCCTGTACCCCCACCATCACGCCCCCCGCCGCTGCTGGCGCGATGGCCTGCGGGGGCTCGACGCCGGCCCACCAAGCCACGGCGTCCACG
>JAUHVS010000314.1 GCA_030424955.1 bacterium
CGCCCGCGAAGCGCAGGCCGACGACCACCCCAACGAAGACGCCGAAGTGCGGGCCGCGGGGGTTGTAGCTGCGATGGTGGAGACCGTGCTGCATCAGGGCCTCATCGGCATGATGGTGTGCTTCTCGCCGTCCTCGCGCTGGACGCTGATGGGGTTGAGGCCGATCTCGCCCGAGCGCAGCTGGCGCAGCCCCACCCGGACGGCCCCCTTCGCGCCAGTCACAGCCTCGTGCAGGTACTGCGCGTTGAGCCTGACCTCGCCGTCGGGATGCTCGGTCTTGCCCACGGGGATGAGGACCTTGCCGCTGTTTGGCATGGCCGGGTCCTTCAGGTCGATGCCCAGGTGGGCGACCCCGCCCTTGCGGCTGTAGACGACGCCGGCGCCCACGCCTCCGCTGGTGCGGTGGATGTCCGCCAGCAGCTTCGCAGCCTTCCCGAAGTGGGCGGCATCGTGCACATCGTGGCTGTCGGGCTTCGCCAACACCTGGTGGTAGTTCGGGAAGCTCCCTTCGAGCGCCTCGCCGCGTTTGTCGCGCGTCGAGCCGGCCCAGTCGCCGGGGTGCTTGATGGGCACCTGGATCAGGCGGTGCCCGTCGGTCGCGACGGCCTCGTGTTCGCCGTCGGGGCCCACCCCGTGGTGCACGCCCTGCAGCGTGCGACGGACCTTGTCCTTGCTGGCGAAGCGCAGGGCCCGCTTGTGGGCCTTGCTGTGGTCGTGTCGGTCGGCCGTGGGCGTGAAGCTCGGGGTCTCCTTCGGCACGGCCGCTGCCAAGCGCTGGGCGGCCTCAGCGGTGGCCTGCTCGACCGAGCGAGCCTTCAGGCCTGCGTGCTTCAGGGCGGCGAGCTGGGCCGCCCGCTTGGCGATCCCGTGCTTCACGTGCTCAGCCGCCTCGCCGAGGGCCTCGCGGTGGGCGTCGGTGAGCTTCGCCGGGTCCTTCGGGAAGGGGCCCGCCTTCTTCTGAGCGTAGAGCGCCACGTAGGCCGCCTCGGCGGCGGTCTTCGTCTTGATCCAGCCCACCCGCTGGCCGCTGGCGTCGTGAGCGACGCGGTACCCGTCCGGGTACTTGTGAACCGAGAGCGACCCGTCGCCCACCGGCCCTGCCTGAGCGCGCCCCGGCATCATCGGGGCGTGCTGGCGGGCGAGCGCCTCGTTGTGGAACGCGCCCATGTCGAAGCCCGGGGTCCCGACGCGCGGGGCCCCCCCCACCACCTGGTTGAGGTGCTCGTCGGACATCGCCTCGTGGAACGGGACCACCTCCTTTGGCCGATCGCGACGGCGAGCCTCGCGGTTGTGGATCTCCGCCATGCGGGCGAGGTGCTCGATGGGCAAGTGCCCGCCGCCTGACTCGATGGGCGTACCGCCGTCCCCGGCCGCGTGGCGGATGGCCTCGGCAATGACCATGCCGCGGTCGGAGCGCGCCAGGATCTTCTCGCTGGTCTCGAAGTGGTGCTCGTCGGGGCGACCGGCGTGGGCGCGGAACCCATCGGGCCCGCCGTGCTGCCGCTCCAAGGCCTCGCGGGACTTCCCGTTGAACGACTGGGTGCGACCGTCGGGGCCCACCGGGGCCCACTCCATCTGACCGCCGATGCCCTGGCGCCGGTGATAGAGGGTGCCCTCGGGCCCCTGGACGCGGTCCCCGCCCCACACCGAGCTGCGCGCGCCGCCTTCCTCGAACTGGTCCAGATCGCCGTGGCCCAGCTGCTTCATGGCGAAGGCCCGCCGCTCGAGCTCGGCGTAGGCGTGTCGGTCCCCCTTCCCGACCCTCTCCCGCAGCGCCTTCAGGTCTTCGGTGAGGTTCTTCGGGGTGTGCCCATGGGCCATCGGGGCCGTGCTGTGAGCGCTCGACGGGCCGCCCGCGGCGTGCGGGAACCCGAAGAGCCTGGATGCCTTGCGGCGCAGGTCCAGCTCCTCCTGGGCGCTCTGGTTGCCCTTCTTCGCGGCCGCCTCGACCACCTGGGTGGAGGCATCGGGCCACCCCTGCCCCGGCGGCGTCATGTCGGGCGAGGGATCCCCCGCCAGGTGCCCGGCCGTGTAGGCCAGACGCCGCAGGTCGGGGTCCAGATGCCGCCGGTCCTTCACCACGGCGCGGACCAGCTCGTGGACCGGCACGTCGCCGATGGCCGCCTTCAGGTGGGCCGGCGTGGCCTGGGCGGGGTCGCCGTCGAGCATGGCCTGCTTCAGCGTCTGCTCGATGAGGTGGGTGCGGCCGCCGGCCTTCAGGTGGGCCTCGAGCGCGCCATCCTGGTAGGTCGGCGCCCGGTGCCCGGCGAGATCAGCCGCGTACTTCTCGACGCTGCTGAAGAACTGCTGCGCGGAGGCCTTGGCGCTGCTGTGCTGGCTGACGCGCTTCCAGTCCCGCATGCGCATGCCGCCGAGCTCGCGCTTGGCCACCAGCCCCGCCTCGCGGGCGGCCTCGATCTCGTGGGAAGGCGCGTTGCGGGTCAGGGCGTCGCGGTACTTCTCGATGGCGCGCACGGCCTCATTGCGCCGCCGGACCAGGTTGTCGCTGGCGTTGCGCGGGCTGTCCATGCCAGGCCCCCGCGGGGCCTCGGGAGCTTGACTCTCAGGCTCCGTCTTCGCGCGCCCCGGTGCGAGTGCCGGCCCCTGCGCCCGCGTCGGCGGCGCGCCCGCAGCGCCCTGACCCTCTCGAACCTTCTGATGCGGCTTCGCGTACTGCCGCGCAAACGCCTCGGCCTGATCCCGACGGCTCATGGGGAAGGCGAAGCCGACGTTGCGGACGTAGCGCCCCCCGGCCTTGGCCGCCTCGGTCTTGGCCTCAGCGAACGCCTCACGACCAAGCTGGTGCGCGAACTGGACGATCTGCTGCATCTCGCGGGTGACCTTGTGCCGGCCGTGTCGCACCGTGGCGCTGCCGACGTCGAGCCGACCGTGCTGCGCCCCCGTGTTCAGCTTGCCCATGAGGTCGACCGCGAGGGCCCTGGCCGTACCAGTCCCCCCCCGTACCCCATGCAGCGCCTTCGGAATGGGTGGACGTGGCCCCTCGCGGCCCGCAACGTGCCAGTCGAGCAGCGACTCAGCGAAGCGCGCACGCTCCGGGTACTGGCTCTTCACCCTGTTGATGTAGGCCTTCAGCTCGTTCGCCCCGCGATCCAGAGTTTGGCTGTTGGCGTCGTCAGCGAGCACAGCCGCTTCTGGCTTGCGCTGCCGCTGAGCGTTCTCGCGCCGCTGCTCGATTTCAGCATTCGTGAGCTGTTGCGGCGCCGATCGCTTCGCACCGGTCCCCGCGTTCTGGCGGAGGTTCCGCATGGCGCTCTGCGGCTCACCCGCCCTCGCTCCACGGTCCAGGAGAAGACCGCTCTGGCCCGGCTGAAAGCCGAAGAAGATCCGTGCCGTCTCGCTCGCTGCCTCGGAGGCCTGAGGGGAGCCTGCCTTGACGCTCGCATGCGCCTTGGCTGCGGCCGCGTGTCGGTCGCCGTCATGCAGGCCGTGAGCCTTGGCAGCGAGGCGGTGCATCTCTTCAGACCACCCCCCGTCCGCTGCAGATAGCAGGCTGCCCAGGGTCCCGCGGTGGTCGCCCGCCTTCAGGCGTCTCGCCGCCTCCGCCGTGTTGAGCAGGCGCTTCTCACGCAGATGCTCGACCATTGAGCGCACCTGGGGTGACGCTGGGTCTGCGGACTTGCCGGCGCGCTCCAGGCTCCGCTTCACCTCGCGAAACGCGAGATCGTCGGTGATGCTCGTCGCCCCTTCTCCGAAGGGGCCCCCCTTGCCGCTCGCCAGGTCGTCGTGCCCATGGGCGCGCGCCTGGTCCAGCAGCCGGCGCACCTGCTTGCTGGTGCCGTGCTTGCGGGCCGCTGCGATGTTGGTCTTGAGCCGATTCCGATGGGCGTCCACCAGGTGGGCGTGCTCGCGGGCCATCATCGCCCTCAGCGCGGCGACGGTGAGCTCGGTCTCGTGCCCGCTCTCGTCGTGCTTCACCCGGACCTTGTCGCCGTCCCGGCCCACGATCTCGAAGTGGCCCGCCTTGCCGCCGTGCGCCACCTGGAACTTCGACCCCTCTCCGTAGTGGTCGTCGTGCTGGTGCCCGGTGACCGCGGCCACCGAGTAGAGGTAGCGCCAGGGCTTCTTCGGGTTCCCCGTCGGGATCCGTCGCAGGTACTTGTGGCCGGCCCCCTTGGCCAGCGCGGCCGCCTGGGCCTCGTAGACCAGGGGCCCAAGCACGGGGCCGAGCTCGACCGCACGCACCGGACTGCGCCGCGACTTCTCCAGGGCGACGTAGTCGACCTGGACCTTCACGGGCTCGCCCACGATGCGGGCGGCGACCCCGTCGTCCGTGTAGCTCACCCGGTAGGTGTCCGAGTCCCGCTCGAACACGACCTCGCCAGCGGTGTACTCGGCGATGAAGACGAACGTGTCGTCGGGCTTCCCGGCAGGCCAGAGCTTGGCCTCGAGGGCGGCGGCCAGCCGTCGCCGCAGGGCGAGGTAGCCGGAGAAACCCTTGCGGAGGCCCTCGACGGGGCGCGAGGCCGCCAACAGCAGGGCGGAGGCGATGGACAGGCTCATGACGTCCCTCCAAGGGGGGGCAGCGCGCGATCGGTGTCGCGCGTGCCGCGGGTGACGGTGAAGGCGGTGGTGCCGTGTGACCGGCCGTCAGGCATGCGGCGCCATTGGTGGCGCACACCCTCGACGTAGAAGAGGATCCACGAGCCGTCCCGGTCGAGCAGGCGTAGCCGGTGGCCGACCCGGATCTCGGGATGGATGTGGGCCGACTGCAGCGTGCCGGCCAGGAACAGGTGGTTGGCCCAGTACCAGTCGCGCAGAAGGTGGGTCCATCGTCGGGCCACCAGGAGCGCGTCGACGCTCGGATCGATGTAGCGGCTCTGGACCTCCATGCGGCGCCACCCGTGGCGTCGAACCGACTCCACGTCGATGGCCGGCGCGGTTGTGAGGTCCAGGCCAAGGCCCTGGGCCGCCTCGGCGAGCGCCAGGGCGTAGCGGTTGACGCCGAAGCCGGCGCCCACGGTGACCATCCACCAGTTGATCCGCTCCCGACCGGCGCGGGTCAGCCCGGGGGCACCCTCCAGGTCGGTGACTGCGAGCTCGTGGGTGGCCAACATGGCCCACGCGTCCGACGGGCTTCGCCCAGCCGGGTGCTCAGCCGCGGTGGAGGGCAGCACCGGGAAGGGCCGCTCACGCAGCACGAGGCAAGGCCGGGGGCGACGCCAGCCGCGGACCACGAGGCCGCCTCCCCCGCCCCCAGTCACGACCTGCGGGGGCGCGCTGCGCAGGTCAAAGAAGCACTCGTTGAGCCGGTCGTTGGCGAAGCCGGACAGCACCTCGAGGAGCTTCACCGGCTCATTGGGCACCCCGTTGAACAGCTCGGTGGCCGGCAGGCTGCCGTCGAGCGTCTCGTCCAGCCAGCCCGTCTCCAGGATGTCGCCGAACTGCCGGTCCTGCGGGCCCGCGCCCACGCTGTCGACCAGCGTCCCAGGCAGGCTGGGCGGGATGGCCCAGAACGGGGTCCTGCCGCGGTTCTGGCCACGCCGAAGGAAGAAGTCGAGCAGGGTGCGCACCGCCCGGCCTGGGTTGACGTCCCCGCGCAGCGCGTCGATGGCCGTGTGGAAGGAGAGCAGGTCCCCCAGCCCGTGGCCTGGGCCGACCGGCAGGGTGACCGCCTCTGTGTCGGCGAAGACCTTGGCGAAGTCCCGGCCGCGGATGGTCCACGCGCGGACAGCGGCCCCTCCCTGCCCGGCGCTCAGCGCCAGCTCGACGCTGTCCACGAGGCCCAGCATCACCAGATCGCCGTCCACGCCCGCGTCGAACTCGACGGTCACCCAGTCGTCGTCGGTGACCAGGTCGTGCCAGTTGCGGACGGGCAGCGCGCCCTCCGGCGCGATGACGCCGTGGGACTTCAGGGTCACCGACCATGTCCCCGTCGGCGCGCCCAGCTGCTTGTCGGTGGTGACGCTCACCAGGTAGGCGCTGACGTCGAGCGCCCCGCCGAAGGTGTAGATCACCACCTTGGGCAGGAACCGTCGTGCGCCCCGAAAGCGCTGCTGGGCCGCGAGCGCCATCAGCCGAAGACCACCCGCCCATCGGCGTCCAGGATGTTCAGCAGGCGGCGGGCATCCGGGCTCAGGTCGATGTGCAGGCGGCGGGGGTCGAGGTGGTTCAGCATGTCACCGCGGCGCGGCGGGGCTTCTGGCGTCCGCTCCAGGCTCTCGGGCGTTGTCTCCAGGACCCGCTTGATGGTCTTCACGCCCTTCAGCGCCTTCTGCACACCCCTGCGACGCAGCTCGTCGATCTTGTTGAGGAAGCCGCCGGCCATCCCCGGCAGCCCTTCCTGGTAGCCGGTCCGGATGTCCTTCAGGAGCCGGCGGGCCTCGCGCCGGGGGTACGCAGTCGTCGCCCTCTTCGCTTCGCCTTCGACGCCTGCCGTGAAGCCCGCGACATCAACCGTGCGAGCTGAGGGCAACGCGCCGAGGTCCACCGGGCCGCCGGCCACGGCTCGCGCAGCCTCCTCGGGCGACAGACCGAAACGGGTGCGCAGCAGGTAGGCCTTCGCAGCACCGCTCCCGGGCATGGCCCGCACCCGGTCGATGAGCCTGGCCATGATCTCGGGCTGGCGCTTCGGGTTGGCCAGGGCATCCCGCACGGCGTGCAATCCGAACAGCCACACAGTCTCGGCAGCCGCCGCCTTTCTGGACTGCTCGCAATGAAAAAGGCCCGGCTTGCCACCGGGCCTTTCACATCAAATCGCAAAACGAATTAGGTGGGGATGCGCAGCACCTGACCCGGATAGATCTTGTCCGGATGCTTCAGCATCGGCTTGTTTGCTTCGAAGATCTCGTTGTAACGCGCACCGTCACCGAGCGTCTTCTG
>JAUHVS010000315.1 GCA_030424955.1 bacterium
GGCGACGACAGCGCCTGCCCCACCACCGAGATCAACAGCCTGGCGGTGCCCGCCTGGGACTGCCTGACGGGCGAGCCGCCGGCCAACGTCTACGCGTGGGCCGTGTTCCCCGACGAGAACCCCTACTTCCAGCCCGGCGCCTGCTTCCTGTTCTTCGAGGGCACCGCGAGCGAGTTCTACGTGCAGCGGGTCAACGTGCAGCGGGTCAGCCAGGCCGCCAGCTGCGAGCAGATCAACGGCTGCGTCTGCCCCAGCCTCAACGGCTGGCCGAGCTACGACCGGCGCCTGTACGCCTTCACGAAGGCGGCGAGCGATCCCTGCGAGCCCGTGAGCATCCAGGACCACGGCGGCGAGGATCAGCCCGTGTCGAGCGCCTGCCGCAAGTACCTGTATCAGATGCACTTCTACGACATCGACGTGAGCTTCTTCGCCCACGACATGGCCACTATGGAGCGCCGCCTGACCCTGTACCCGCAGGTCGAGATCGCCTGCGCCGAGGACCGCCCCCACGCCAACCTGCCCTTCCAGTCCCTGCTGACCGCCGACATCCAGCGCAACCCGGGCTTCGTGGCGGCGCCGTGATCGCCCCCCGGCGAAACGTTGGGCGCGCGGCTGCGTACAGGCCCCCATGCACCGACTGATCCGCGCCTCGCTGGGCGGCGCCCTCGCCGCCGCCCTCTCCGCCCCCGCCGCCGCCGGCCCCTGGACCCGCGACGCCGGCCAGGTCTACGTGAAGGTCTCCGAGAGCCTCTACCGCGCCGACGCCTTCCAGGACGCCAGCGGCCGGGTGGTCGAGGGCGTGGCCTACACGGGCTGGTCGAGCGCGGTCTACGCCGAGGTCGGCGTGGCCAAGGGGCTGCACCTGCAGGCCTTCCTGCCCCACAGCGTGGCCACCAACGACTTCGACGGCGTGCGCTTCCGCTCCGCGCGCCTGGGCGACGCCCGGCTGGCGGTGCAGTGGTCCATCCCGGGCCTGGACTTCCCCCAGGCCCTGCGCGCCGAGGTGAAGGTGCCGCTGTACGACGCCGCCGAGCCCGGCGGCGCCCAGGCCGAGAGCTTCCCGCTCATCGGCGACGGCCAGGTCGACGCGCGGCTGTGGATCAGCGCGGGCGCGAGCATCCCCCACACGCCGCTCTACGCCTTCGCCGAGCTGGGCTACGAGCACCGCAGCGAGTGGTTCGTGGGCGACGGCCTCGACCGCGCCTTCGTGGACGGCGTGCTCGCCGCCGGCCAGATCGGCGCCACGCTGTGGCGGGGGATCGTGCTGGCCGCCAACGCCCAGGCGGTGGTGCCCGTGGCGACCGACGCCAGCACCAAGGGCTACGCCACCGTCGGCCCCGGCCTGTTCGCCCCCGTCGGCGCCGGGCTGGCCGTCGAGGCGGGCGTCGACTTCACCCCCTGGGCGCGCAACAGCGCCCGCGGCACCCAGTTCAGCCTGGGCCTGTCCTTCAGCCAGTGACCGCGCCCACCGCGCCCAGGAGGCCCCCCATGCGCCGCGCCCCCCTCCGCCTGCTCGCCCTCGCCCCCCTGCTGCTCGCCGGCTGCGGCGACTGGATCGAGTATGAGGGCGGCGCCCCCGCCGCCGCCGCGCCCGCCGTAGGGGGCGACGCGCTGGACGAGACCCTGGCCGAGGTGGCCCAGGCCGACCGCCTCGATCACCTGATCTGGCAGGGCCTGCTGCAGCGCTACGTGGTGGTCGACGGGCCCCAGACCCTGGTGGACTACGACGGGCTCGCCGCCAGCACCGAGGCCCAGGTGCTGCTCACCCAGTACCTGGCCCTGCTGGCCAGCGTCGATCCCACCCAGCTGGCCGACGCCGCCGAGGTGAAGGCGCTGCTCTACAACGCCTACAACGCGCTGACGGTGCGGGGGGTGCTGGACGCCTACGCGGGCGATCCGGGCTGGTCGGTGAGCGAGGGGGCCTTCGCCTTCTTCAAGACCCCCGCCTACGTGGTCGGCGGCGTGACCCTGAGCCTCGACCTGCTGGAGCACGGCGCCCTGCGGGGCGATCTGGCGCACCGCAGCGTCACCTCGGCCGACGCGGCCACCCGGGCGACGGTGTTGAGCTGGTTCGAGGCGGCGGGGGGCGAGGCGGGCTTCGATCCGCGGCTGCACGTGGCCATCAACTGCGCCAGCCTGGGCTGCCCCAACCTGGTGCACGCCTTCGACGCGCCCCGCCTGGAGGCCCAGCTCGAGGCCGCCACCGCGGCGTTCCTGGACGCGCCCACCAAGGGCGCCGGCCCCGACGGCGTCAGCCAGCTGTTCACCTGGTTCGCGGGCGACTTCGAGCGCGGCGGGTACACGGGCAAGGCCGACTTCATCGAGCGCCACCGCACCGAGGGCCTGTCGGGCGTGGACCTGGACGGCGGGCTGGACTACTCGTGGCAGCTCAACATCGCGCCGTGATCGCCGCCGCGCCCCGTACTTTTCCACCCGCAATGTGACCCACAGGGCTCGACGCCGGTCTGGCCATCAGGCACAACAAACCGCCGGCCCGTCCCGGGCGCGGACACACCTTGGGAGGTAATCGCGTGAGCTACTACAAGACCATCGATGGCGTGAAGTACGACAAGGGCCTGCTCGACTCGGCCGACGAGGCCGTCGCGGGCCGCGGCGACGGCCGCATCAGCCTGTCGGACGCCGAGAAGCTGCTGGCCGAGGTCAAGGACGGCGACAGCTACACCGACACCGAGAAGGCCACCGTCAAGTACATCCGCGAGAACTACAAGTGGACCGACGAGGCCGACGCCTGGTTCCGCAAGGAGATCAACCTGTGGAACCTGCGCGGCCACAAGGACTGATCGGCTGACTCAGGGCGCCGCCTCGCCGGGCGGTGCCCCCTCGCCCCCCGGCGCCGCGGCGCTGCTGGGGGCGGCGCCGCTCGCGGGCGCCCCCTCAGGCGCGGCCCCCTCGGGCTCGGCCGCCTCGGGCGCCGCCTGCTTCAGGTGGGCGTGCAGCTTGAGCACCGTGAACCAGCGCCCCTCCCCGTACATCCAGCCCTCAAGGCGCAGTCCCAGCGGCTCGCCCGGCACCTTGAGCCACAGGCTCATCATCGGGCGCTTGACCGCCATCGCGTCGAGGGTGATCAGATCGCCGGGCACGGTGTCGGCCGGCACCGCCGGCCCCACCAGCTTGACGCTCACCTGGGTGGCCTTGGCCTTGACCCGCTCGATGATCAGCGGCGGCGCCTCCTTCAAGAACGCCGGCACGATCTGCTCGGCGTAGGCCGGGTACACCGCGGCCGCCCGCTCTGCCCCGAACACCGCCGCCAGGTCCGCCTGCGTGGCCACGACGCCCTTCAGCGCCGCGCGCACCGCCGCCTCATCGCCCTTGAGGGCGGCGGCCACGACCGTGTCTTCGAACACATACTGCAGCGCCCGGGGCTCGTCGGGCTTGACGGGCTTGCGGGCGTCCTCGGGCGGCGGCTTGTGGCAGCCCGTGAGCCCGGCGCCCGCGGCCAGGGCCACGGCGAGCAGCAGACGCGAGAGGCGCGGCGCGAGGGGCCGGCGGCGGGCGGACGGCAGGGCGAGGCGTTGCATGGGCGGCATAGTGGCCCGACCGCGGCCGCGCGTCCAACCCCAGATGGGCCGATCCGCCCCCGCTGCGATCGGCGCGCGCGGCGCTCAGTCCACGCCGAGGATGGCGCGGACCCGGCCCTCGAGGCCCGTCAGGCCGGCCGCGCGGCCCAGGGCGATGGCCTCGTCGGCCGGCAGGCCCAGGCGCTCGGCGTTGTAGAGCGCCCACGACGCCCCGGCCCGGTTGCCGGACGCGCAGTGCAGGTACACGGGCACGTCCTGGGCGCGCCACCCGTCGTACAGGTCGTACATGGCCTCGCGGAAGGCCACCGTGTCGTAGTCGGCGCCGGTGGTGGGGTAGCGGATGAAGGTGCCGCCCAGCTCCGCCACCAGACCCGGCTCATCGAAGGGATCCTCGCCCGGGGTGCGCAGCGAGATGATCACCGCCCCCTGATCCACCAGCGCCCGCACCCGCCCCTCGCTGGGCTGGCCGGCGCACAGCCAGTTGCCGCCGATGTCGCGCTCGTGGCCCTCGACGACCATCAGCTGGGCGACGGGCGCCATCGCGTCGGGCGCCAGCGCGTCGGGGAGGGCCGCGTCGGGGAGGGCCGCGTCGACCTCGGCGCCGAGATCGGCCGCCCCGCCGCCGTCCACCGCGCCGCGGTCCGCCGCGCCGCCGTCCACCGCGACCTGCGCGTCGAGGGTGGCGAGGGCCCCGCCGTCGGTCCCGCCGTCGTCACAGCCAGCGAGCGCCAGCAGGCAGGCCGCCGCCAGGCCGGTCAGGGTCATGGGGCGCATGGTCAGTCCTCCAGGGCGTCGAGGATCATCTGCATGGCCTCGGCGCGCTCGTGCTCGTTGATGAGGCGCTAAATGTCCCGGGACTTCTCGAAGAAGTAGCGGGCCTGCTCGAACAGGTTGCCCGCCGCCAGCACGTTGCCCAGGAAGCCGCCGGTCTCGGCGATCTGGCGGGCGTCCTTGAGGTCGATGAACTTGCTGAAGGCCTCGCTGAGCAGCAGCACGGCCTCCTCCATCTGCGCCGACGTCGCCGGCGTGGGCTCGTCGGGCACGCGGGGCGCCTCGAGCACCATGCGGATGCGGAAGCCTGGGTGGGTCTCGCGCACGGCCACCACCACCTCGGCCAGCTCGGCCTCCCGCAGCTTGCGCTTCGACTGGCTCACCATCGGGTGGCCCTCGGGCTCGAAGCGGTCGATGCGCAGGGTCATGCCCTCGGCGCCGGGCACGCCCTGCATCGACAGCCCCCAGCCGTCCTGCACCAGGGTGGCGATGCGGTCGGCCGCGTAGCTGGCGCCGGGGCCAGAGAGTTCAAGGCGCATGGGGGCTCCGTGGGGCGGGTGGGCGACGGGCCGACGATGGCGACGGGCCGCGGTGGCGTCAACCGCCGGGGCGCAGGCGCAGGGGCGTGGCCGCGCCAAACAGCGAGCCCGGGATGGGCGGCAGGCCCAGCAGCGCCAGCGCCAGGTTGCCGGCCTCACAGTTGCGGATGGGCTCGCCGCCCGCCGCCGGCAGGGCGCCCGGATCGACCCGCCGGTCGCCGTTGAGGGCGTACAGATCGGCCCCCGGCGCGACCCCGGGCCCCACCACCAGGAAGGGCAGCTTGATGTCGTCGAGGGCGTCGGGCTGGCCGTGGCGGTGCCCGTGGCCCCCGTGATCGGTGGTGAGGATGACCGCGACGTCGGCGGGCCGGTGGGCGAGCAGCCGGCTGAGGTGGGCGTCGGTGCGCCGCACGGCGTCCCGGTAGGCCGTGCGCGGCTGCGGATCGAAGCCATAGCGGTGCCCCACGCTGTCGGGCAGCGCCAGGTGCACGAACAGCAGGGTCGGCCCGGCGGGATCGCGCAGGGCCTGCACCGCGGCCTGCACCGTGGCGCCGTCGCGCTTCTCGGTGATGTGCACCCGGTCGATGGGGTGGGTGAGCCCCTGGGGGGGCAGGTGGGCGCGCACGAACACCGAGAACTTGGGCTTGCTGGCGAACAGGCCCGTGGTGCGCCCGTAGCGGTGGGCCACGTCGAACACGCTGGGCACCGGGCCGCCGGCGGTGTCGTGCACGGTCTGCGACGACAGCCGGTTGCCGGTGTAGTGGTGGCCGTAGGGGCCGTCGGCGGGCCGCCCGGTGATCATGCAGGTGTGCCCGGGCAGGGTGTAGGGCCGCAGCGGATCGGGGCGGGCGTTGAGGGTGGCCGCGCCGTGGGTGACCAGCCAGTGCAGGCCCGGCGCCCCGGCGGGGCCCAGCGCGGCGAGGGCGTCCGCCCGCAGGCCGTCCACGCTGATCAGCACCACCCGGCGGGCCGGCGTGACCTCGGCCGGAGAGGTCGTGGGCGACAGGGCCTCGAGCGCCGGGCTCGGCGGTGGGCCCCACTCGGGCGGGGCCTCGACCGCCTCGCTGCACGCCCCCAGGATCAGCGCCGCGCCGAGGGTGACCGCCCCCCGCAGCGCCGCACGCCAGGGCCGCTGGATCACCGCCAGACCGCCAGGGCGAGCTGAGCGGCCCGGGCCAGCGCGTCGTCGCCCGCCGCCAGGGCCTCCAAGGCCCGGCGTACCGCGGGGGCCTGCGCGGCCAGCCGGTCCCGCACGTCGCCCAGCAGGGCCGACACGTCCACGCCCAGGGCCACCGCCCGCCGCAGGGCGTCGGCGGCCGCGGCCCGCACCGCGCCGTCATCGTCCAGCAGCAGGCGCACCAGCCGGGCGCGCAGCGCGTCGGCGTCCACGCGGCCCATCACCTCGGCCCAGCCCCGGGCCGCGCTCGCCCGCACGGCGGTGGCCTGGTCGGACAGCGCGGCGGTGAGGGCCGCCGCCACATCGGGCGCCCGCGGATCGAGGCGCACCAACGCCCACAGGGCGGCCGCGCGCACCTCAGCCACCCGATCGTCCACCGCGCGGCGCACCGCGGCCTTCGCCTCGGGCAGGGTCCAGCCCGCCACCGCCAGCGCCGTCAACGCCGCGGCGCGCACCGCCGGGGCGGCGTCCTGCGCCGCCTGCACCACATACGGGCGCGCCGCCGCCGCGCCCCGGCCCACCCAGGCAAGGGTCTCGACCGCAGCCACCCGCAGCAGCGCGTCATCGTCGCGGAGGGTGTGCGCCAGCACCGGCACGGCCTGGCTCAGATCGCCCGTGGCCACCCGCAGGCCGTGCACGGCCAGGAAGCGCAGCTCGTCCTCGCGGCCGGGGAGGGCCTGCGACAGCAGCGCGGCCCCCAGCGCCGCCGCCTCGTCGGGGGCCAGCAGGGCCGACACCCGGGCCTGCGCCTCGGCCGCCAGGAAGCCGTCGCCGCCCGCCCGCAGCAGCCCCACCAGGGGCG
>JAUHVS010000316.1 GCA_030424955.1 bacterium
CGGTCGCACCGTCATCGAAGCCCTGTCCTGCGGCCGGCCGGTGGTCGGCTGGGCCCATGGCGGGGTCGGCGAACTGCTGGTGGAACTGCAGCCCGAGGGCGCGGTCGCGCCGTTCGATGCCGGCGCCCTGCACGCGACCGCGCGCCGCCTGTTGACCCGGCCCGGCACCGCAACCGTTACGATGTCCGCCCATACCCTCCGCGCCATGCAGGACGCCACGCTTGCCGTCTATGACGAACTCATCGACTGACGCGACACCCCCGGTCGCCACCGACGACCGCCCCTCCAGGGCTGGCTGGCGCTGGGCACCGGTCTGGATCCTCGCGTACGTGGTGCTGTGGCCGGCGCCGGGCTACGCCGAGGCGGTGCTGGTGCTCGGTGCGGTGGCGGCGCTGGCCAAGCTGGTCGCCTCGCGCTTCCGCGGGGGCACGCAGTTGCTCAGCGGCCAGGCCTGGGCGCTCACCAGCGTGCTCTTCTTCGCCTACTGGTTGCCCGAACTCGTGTCGTCGTTCGACGCGGTCGACGTGACGCGTGCGCTCAAGGAGGCCGCCGCCGACCTGCGCTACCTGCCGTTCCTGTGGCTGGCGGCATCAGCGGTCGCGGACACCCGGGGCCGACGCATCACCTTCGGTGGCCTGGCGGTGATCGTGCTGGACTTCGTGCTGGGCGGGCTGGCCTTCGTGGTGCTCGGGTGATCGAGTTCATCGACGTGCACAAGGCCTTCGGGGCCAAGGTGGTGCTGGCCGGCGTGACCCTGACGGTGCGGCCTGGGCGCTGCGTGTTCATCATCGGCAAGAGCGGCGCGGGCAAGAGCGTGCTGGTCAAGCAGCTGGTGGGGCTCATCCGGCCGGATCACGGCGAGATCCGCTTCGAGGGACAGCCCATCTCGGGCTTCAAGGAGCGCGACTTCTATCCGCTGCGGACCCGCTGCGCGATGGTGTTCCAGCACAGCACGCTCTTCGACAGCATGACCCTGCTCGACAACGTGGCGCTGCCGCTGCGCAAGCACCAGCGGCTCGGCCAGGCGGCCGCCCGGGCGGCGGCCCGCGAGCACCTGGCGCAGGTGCGCATGGACCACCTGGCCGAGCGGTTCCCCGCCGACATCGGCGACGGCCTGCGCAAGCGGGTGGCCATCGCCCGGGCCCTGACCCTGAAGCCGGACTACGTGATCTTCGACGAGCCGACCACCGGGCTCGATCCGGTGAGCGCGCGCCATGTCGACGCGCTGATCCGCAGCCTGAGCGACTCGGCGGGGGTGACGAGCCTGGTGGTCAGCCATGATCTGCGCAGCATCTTCGGCGTCGCAGACCGGGTGGTGATGCTGTACCAGGGGAAGGTGCGGCTCGACGGGACGCCGGCCGCCTTTCGCGAGAGCGACGACCCCATCGTGCACCAGTTTGTGCGGGGGCTCGCCGACGGCCCCATGGAGGTCTGATGGCCCGCGAGCGGATGATCGAGGTCAAGGTGGGCGCCCTGGTGATCGTGGCGGTGACGCTGCTGATCGGCTTTGTGGTGCTGCTGGGCAACGTGTCGGTGGGCGCACGCCGAGTGCTCTACATCGAGTTCGCCGACTCGGGCTCCATGCTGGCGGGGGCCCCGGTGAAGATCGCGGGGGTGCGGGCCGGCCGGGTGGAGGCGGTGACCTTCCTGGTGGATCGCGACGCCCGGCGCAGCGCCGCCCGACGCCCCGACGCGCCCCCGGTCAACGTGCGCGTGACGGCGGCCATCGACGAGGCCATGGCGCCGTCGGTGCGCCAGGACAGCCAGTTCATCATCACGACGCAGGGGGTGCTCGGCGAGAAGTACCTCGAGATCGTGCCCGGCTCGGCCGGCTCACCCGAGTGGCCCGTCGAGAGCACCATCCGCGGCGACGACCCGCCCCGGGTCGACGTGCTGTTCAGCCGCATCGACAGCATCATGGCTCAGGTGCAAGAGGCGCTGTCGGGGCCCGACGGCGAGGTGCGGGTGGGCGAGCTGGTGGTGCGCCTCAGCCGGCTCGTGAAGCACGCCGATGAGCTGTTGTCCCGCAACGGCGACCACCTCGACGTGGTGTTCGAGAACGTCGCGGGGGCGAGCGTGGACGCGCGCCAGGTGGTGGCCGCGTTGCGCCGGGGCCTGGGAGACGGCGGGGACCTCGTCGCCCTGCGGACCGACGTACGCCGGGTGGCCGCGGTGCTGGCGCAGCAGGCGGGGCCCACGGCCCAGGCGGCGCGGCGCACCCTGAGCCGGGCCGAGGCCGCGCTGATCCAGGCCGATGAGGCCATGGCGGAGGTGCGCGCCGTCGTGGCCGCCAACCAGGGCCCGCTGGCCGAGACCCTGGGGGGCCTGCCGCCGCTTGTCCGCGACGCCGAGATCATCGCGCGGGACGTGCGCTACCTCACCGAGGGCCTCAAGTCGGGCCGGGGCAGCGTGGGGCAGCTGATCGTGGATCAGGAGATCTACGACGACCTCAAAGAGATGCTCCGCGACCTCAAGCGGCACCCCTGGAAGCTGCTCTGGCGCGAGTGACCGCCGGCCGGATCGCTGGGATCAGGTGCCCTGCGCCGGCGCGTCCAGCACCGAGACTTCGGGCAGGTCGGCGCCGTAGAACTCGGCCCAGGCCGCCCGCGCACGGGCTCGGAGCGCGTCGTCCGTCAGCCTCGCCAGGCCGTCGAGGACCTGGACGATCGCCAGGTAGTCGGTCTCGCCCTCGGCGCTCGTCACGCTGCGCTCACCCAGCGCACCGATCACCAGCCGCGCGACGTGCGCGAGGTAGTGATTGCGGCCGTTGAGCGCAAAGGGCGCGAGGTGCAACACGCCCAGCTGCGGCGGCACGCCGTCGGCCAAGAGCTCCGCGGTGTAGGCCGACAGCTCGCGGTTGACCCGCCGCTGGAGCGCGGGGGATCGCCCGGGCAGCGCCCGCAGCACGGCGCTCGACATGGGCAGATGCGGGCCGTCGATCTGGTGCTGGAGCTCGTGGCGATCCGTCAGCCGGGTGATCAGTGTGCCCAGGGGCGCCTCCGCGCCCTTGAGCAGCGCGGTGAGCAGCGCGCCGCAGCGCACCATGCCGATCCGGGCCGACCAGTTGCGGCCGGTCCCGCACACGGGCGGCGACTCGGCCGCGCCCTCCATCAGCTCGCGCTCGAAGTCGCGCACCTCGGCCAGGTTGACCAGGGCGAAGGGCTGCCGATCCCGCGAGAAGCCGAGCAGGGGCTGGCCGGCCTCGAGGTCGTCCAGGCGCTCCACGTGCAGGGTGGCGTACCGCGCGCCGCCGGCTTCGTATCGGCGCACCTGGGCGACGCGGTAGCTGCGCATGCGGAAGTGGCGCCGGCGCTCACCGTCACGGGTGAAGGTCACCACGGAGGGATCGAGGTAGTAGGGCAGGCCGGCCCGCCGGCTCGCGGTGTTCACCGCGTCGATGCGCTCGTGCCACGTGCGCCCGGCGACGTGCAACGTGTGCGCGTCTTGGATGAGGCGCTTGAGGGCCTCGGCCAGCCCGGCGTCGATCTCGGCCGCGGCCTGCACGACGGCGTTGCCACGGGCCCTGACCTCGATCAGCGCCTGCCCACCGGTGGTGGCGCGGGTGTTGCGATCCCACGCGAAGCGCGCCCGGTTCCAGCGGGGCAGGGCCTCGCCAAAGAGCGCGTCCGCCTGGGCCGTCGGGCCGCCCGCCGCCCAGTCGATGCCCTTCGCGGGCGGCCGCGCGATCCACGCCTGCGCGCCGCCGACGACCAGCACCGCGGCTGTGGTGACGAGCAGCGTGCGGCGGGCCGGGCCCGCGCCCACGAGCGCCGGCAGCGCGACCTCCAGGGCGGAGGCGAGCAGGCCGACCCCGCCCACGAGGACCACGATGCCGCCCAGCGCGGTGAACACGTCCCAGCCCTCGGGCGCCGTGGGCAGCGCGCGGAAGACGAGCATGCCGAGCATGAGCGGCAGGCCGTAGAGCGCGACGATAGACACGAGCGGGCTGGGGTCGGTGGCCGGGCGCGCCACGTACACGAGCCCCGCCAGGGCGACCAACAGCGGCCACAGCATGAGCAGGGCGAGGATCACGTACCCCACCTTGAACCGCCAATGGGGCAGGTCGGAGAGCCCGGTGAACAGCCGCTGCAGGGTCGCGCCGGGGGCCTCGCCCCGGCCGGGCCAGAGGTAGAAGACCACGGCCACGCAGACCGCGAGGCCCAGCACGGTGTGCCCCAGCCGGCGGGTGCGTTCGGATCGGGTGAGGGGGGCGCCGGCGGCCGTCATGGCCAGAGCGAGCAGCGGCAGGGCGGCTCGACGGCTGAAGCTCTCGGGCAGCGCGGTGACATCCCACGCCGCCGCGTCCGCCCCCAAGCGGATCAGCAGGGCACAGCCGGCCAGCGCGCCGAGCGTCGCCACCGCGAAGCTGGCCGGCGCCAGCCGACGCCAGCGCAGCCCCGCGAGGCCCAGCGCCGTCAGCAGCGGCGCGAGGTAGGCCAGCAAGCCAGCCAGCGGCAGCTCGCCGATCAGGTGCCACAGGAACTGCGGGTGACCGTCGATGACCTCGTAGGGCAGGAGCGTCGCCAGACCCAGGGCCGCGGGCATCCACAGCGCGCGGCCCGTGAGCCGCAGGGCGGCCGGGTCGTAGTCGTCGGTGTCGGCGGCCTCAGCGAGCGGATCGGCGTGGCTCATGGGCTGAAGGGGATGGAGGCCGGCTGGGCCACCGCGCGGCGCTTCGGGAAGTTGGGATCGTCGTCCAGGCTCTCGAACCAGATCCGGCGGCCGTCATGGCTGAAGCGGGGGTAGCGATCCCGCACGGCGTTGCGGGTGTGCACGACCACCTCGCCGGTGGCGAGGGCGAGGGTCGCGATCTCGCTGCGCGTGCCGCCGCCCATGCTGAACACGACGTGGCTGCTCTCGGGGTTCACCTGCACGTGGTGGGTGCGCCCTGCGGCGGGCCAGACCTTGAGCTGGCCGTCCGCCAGCGTCAGGACCGCGATCCCCGGGCCGTCGGGCCCCCGGGCCGTGAACACGGCGCGCTGGCCGTCGGGCGTCGTGGTGGGCCAGTCGAGGCTGATCCCGGGGCCGGCCGCGTAGAGCGCGGTGGGGGCGCTGCCGTCCACGGGCACGCGCCACACGGTGAGCCCGGTGCCGGGGAGCACGCGCCCATCGGCCGCCGGCTCGGGGTCTGCCGCGTCCCCGGCCGCGCCGTCCGTCCCGTCCGTCCCGTCCGTCCCGTCCGTCCCGTCCGTCCCGTCGGCGTCAGGGGCTGGGGTCGCGGCGGCGGTGTGGAGCACCAGCAGCGCGTCGGCGCCGAGCCAGGCGTAGCCGCCGAACTGGCCGTCCTCGTGGGGGATCTGCCGGACCGGCTCGCCGCTCTCTGCGTCGATGATGTTGAGGTCGCTCGGGCAGCGCCGGCACGTACGCTCGTAGAAGGCCACCCGCTTGCCGGCGGGGCTGGGCTTCAGGTTCGAGAAGCGGTGCTTCGGATCAATCCGCAGGCGCTTCGGCTCGCCCCCATTGGCGGGCACCAGGGTCACGGTCTTGGCCCACCCCAGCAGGTCCTCCACCAGGGCGATGGTCTGGCCGTCGGCCGACAGCGCCGGGTACCCGTAGATGTTGTACCCCGTCCACAAGGGCACCGGCGCGCCGCCATCGGCGGGCAGCCACATCAGCCCCTCGTGGGCCTCGATGAAGCGCAGCTCACGGCCCCGGGCGGTCACGAACGGCTCGATGTCCGCCGTCTTGATGAGGGCCCCGCGGGCGCTGGTCCCGAGCAGGCCATCCGCCGCGGCCATCGGGCGATGATAGGTGGGGGGGGTGGGCCCCTTCTCCGCGGCCATCCGCCGGCTCTTCAGGGCGTCGTAGGCCTTGCCGAACACCCGGATCTGTTGGCCGCGGGCGGCGACGAACTGGCGCGCCTCGTTGAGGCGACCGACCGCCTCTGCGTCGCCAGTCAGCAGGGTCTGGATCGACGGGTGGAGCACGAGCAGCGGCAGCGTGACCGCCGCGACCCGCTCCTGCAAGAGCCGACCGGAGAGCCGCTCCACCGCGTCATCGGCGTTCGGGGCGCCCGCCCAGCCGTGCACGGTCGCCCGCTGGGGGCCGTCGTCGTCGACCCGCTGGACCTCGAGCTGGCCGGTGACGCGCACCTCGGCGTACCCCCCGTCGATGGGGTGCTCGATCACTGTCTTCTCAAAGCGACCCGTGATGACGAAGGCCGCCTTCAGCCGCCGCGCCGCCGCGACGTGATCGCCGCCGGCGTCCGCCAGCACGGCGACCACCTCTGGATCGCCGGCGGGCACGACCCCGAAGCCGAGCCCGGACAGGCGCTCGTTGAGGCCATCGGCCAGCCGCGCGGCGGCCCGGGAGCCGTCGTACCACTGGCCGTCCAGATCGATGGCCACCAGCACCTTGAGCGGATCGACCGCGGTCATCAGCCGCCAGCCAGCGAAGCCCAGGCCGCCCGCGAGCGCGAGCAGGAAGAGCGCCAGTGGCCAGCGCGGGCGCGGCCGGATCACGACGTCGTCGTCGTCGAGCAGGTTGGGATCAGCCATGGGGTGGGAGTACCCCGAGCGGCGCCCGCGCACAAGCGGACAGCGTGCCAACGGCCCCCCCGCGCATCATGGCGCTGGACGCGTCCAGGCTCCGCCGTGAATAGTCGAGGGCGACACACGTTGGCGGACGGCGCGCACAGCCCGCCGGGAGGCACACTTGAACGCAGCGATCATCGGTCTGGCTCTTGTCAGCGGGCTGTTCGGCTTTGGCACCAAGGGCCGCGTCGAGCTGAACGGCTCCCTCGTTGAGGTGCGCTGGAGCGACGGCGACAGCTTCAAGATCCTGGAGGGCATGCACAAAGGGAAGGGGACCCGCCTGA
>JAUHVS010000317.1 GCA_030424955.1 bacterium
CGGAACCTGGTCGGGCATGGACGTGGACATGTGCTGTGCGGTGTCGGCGGCGATCTTCGGCGACCCGGACATGGTCGAATACCAGTCGGTCACCTCGGCGGTGCGCTTCACCTCGCTGTCGAAGTTGTCCAGGGTGTCGTCAGCGACGACCTGGATGGCGTCGAAGCGGGCCTGCGAGATGGGGCCGTTGAAGCGCACGCGCAGCACGGCGGCCCGCGCGAGCTCCTTGGAGGGCATCACCAGGCTGCGCTTGATGGCGGGGTCGTCGAGGGTGACCCACTTGCGGCGGGCGGCCATCTGGTCGAGGCGGATGACCAGCACCTCGTTGTCGCTGTCGAGCTGAAGGTCGACGCTGGCCCGGGGCACGGCGACGCTGTTCTCGAACACGAAGCGCAGGCCGTCGGCCGTGGGGGCCAGCCGCACGTCCTTGAGGGTGCCGGGGCTGGCCGAGACGGCGCTGGGGGCGGCCATCGCCGCGGGCTCGGCCAGCATCGCGGCGTCGGCGGCGGGCGCCATCGAGGCCGGGCTGCTCGCCGAGTCGATGACCGTGTCGCTGGCCGCGCCCTCGGGGGCCGGGGCGCGCGAGACGATGCGGAACTCCACGCGGCGGTTCATGGCCATGCCGGTGGTGGAGCTCTCCTGGCTCAGGGGCCGCTCCTCGCCGTAGCCCTCGCTCTCGATGCGGCTCGGCTCGATGCCTCGGCTGATGAGGTACAGCGCGACCGACGCCGCGCGCTCCTCGCTCAGGCGCTTGTTGTACTTGGCGTTGCCGCGGCTGTCGGTGTGGCCCTCGACGCGGATCTTCTTGATCTGCTGGTTGTGCACCAGGGCCTCGGCGACCTGGTTGAGCACCTCGAAGCTCTGGGGCTTGATGACCGCCTTGGCGGTCTCGAAGAACACCTTCTGCAGGATGCGGATCTGGCCGTCCTGCACGATGATCAGGCTGGTGTCGGGGCAGCCGTCCTCGTCGCGGTCGCCGTTCTTGGTCTCGGCCTCGTTGGGGCAGCGGTCCACGGCGTCGGCGATGCCGTCCTGGTCGTTGTCGGGGTCGGGGCAGCCGTCGGCGTCCTCGAAGCCGTCGCGATCCTCGGGGTACATCGGGCAGGCGTCGTCGGCGTCGGCGATGCCGTCCCGGTCGTTGTCGGTGTCGGGGCAGCCGTCGGCGTCCTCGAAGCCGTCCTTGTCTTCAGGCACGTCGAGGCAGGCGTCCATGCCGTCGCGGATGCCGTCGTTGTCGCGGTCGCCGTCCATCTGGCCGGTCATGCCCGACACCACCACGCGGTCGTCCTGGCGGATCCACGACAGGCCGCCCAGCACGCGGAACTCCGGCGAGCCGTAGTCGGGGACGATGCCCACGCCGCCGGCGAGGGACAGGGACAGGCCGATGTCGTTGAAGAAGCGGAAGCCGAACAGGGCCTCGAGGGGGTTGGGCCCGCCCTCGTTCTCGGCGACGTCGGTGTACAGGGTGCCGTAGCCCTCAGCGAGGAACTGCACCTTGGGGCTGGTGATGTTGATCGAGGTCGCCAGGCCGTACTGGTAGCCGGCCCCCACGGTGAGGGGCTCCAGGCCCTCCAGCCCCACCGGGCGCCAGCGGTAGCCGACGTTGGCGGCCACGCGGAACAGATCGTGGCGGTACTCCATGATGGCGCGGGGCGAGATCACGAAGTTGCGCGAGGTCTGGCCCTTCTCGCCGGTGGGGAACGACGTGGGGATCGCCAGCGCCAGGCCGAAGCCGGTCTCGCTGTCGTGGCCAAACGCGATGAACTTGGGCAGCAGGCGCAGATCGCCCAGGCCGCCGCCGTCGTCGATGTTGAGGTTGAAGTTGGGGTTGATGCCGCTGGAGTAGCTGAAGGGCACGTCCAAGCCGAGCTCGACGCGCTCGTGCACGCCCACCGCCAGCATGAAGTTCACCGTGGTGAGGTTCTCGATGATCTCGGCGACGACGTCGCCGTTCGGATTTCGACGCACCAGCGGGTTGCGGCCGTACGACAGGTACAGCGAGGGCACGAACTGCCCCTCGGGGGCGACCCGCGCGCCGTCCACCGACAGGTAGTTCCATGTGCCGACGGCCGGCTTGAAGCCCTGGATGTCCTGAGCCTCCGCTGGCCCGGCGACCGCAAGGGTCACCCACGCCGCGGCTGCAGCCGCCTTACCCCACATACGCCCCATGGTTCCCTCCGCACGCCGACCGTGCTCCCCCGCAAGGACCACCGGGCGCCGTGCCCGAGATCACTCACGGTGGAAGAATCTACATCTTCGGCCCCGATTGGCAAACCTGGGTGCCAAACTTCCGGCGCGAGCAACCTGCGACAATCCTTATCAAAAAGAATTATCGGGCGGATGCGCAGGGGGGCCTGGACGGGTGAGGGCAACGGGGGCAGTCCTGGGCGAGGGGACGGGGGCCGCTGGGACATGACGGCGGGCCGGCGCGCGGCGGTGTGGGCTGGGGATCAGCCACCGGCGGACCGCCGGCCGCGGGGGGCCGGCTGCGCCCGCTCGACCCCATCGGCGCGCCCTGGGACGTCAGCCGTCAGCGGGCTGACGCCGCGCCGCTGCCCGGGCGTGGCCGGCCAGCCCCTCGAGCTCGGCGAGGCGCTCGGCGTCGGCGGCGAGCGGGGCGGCCGCCTGGGGATCGTCGATGCGCATCCAGGTGCGCACCCGCAGGAAGGTGAACACGCTCAGGCCCCCTACGAAGCGGGCCGTGCCGCCGGTGGGCAGCGTGTGGTTGGGCCCCGCGCCGTAGTCGCCCAGGACCTCGGCGGCGGCGCCCCCGATGAACAGGCCCCCCCAGTGCTGGCAGCGGGCGGCCACGGCGTCGGCGTCGGCGGTCATCACCTCGAGGTGCTCGGGGGCGACGCGGTCGCAGGCGGCGATGGCCTCGTCGAGATCGGCGGTGAGCACGGTGAAGCCCTGCTGCACGGCGATCTGCGCGGTGGCGGCGGTGGGCAGCGTGGCGAGCTGTTCGGCCAGGGCGGCGTCGACGGCGTCGGCGAGGGCGGCGTGCCAGGTGATGAGGATCGGCAGGGCCTCGGGATCGTGCTCAGCCTGCGCCAGCAGATCGGCGGCCACCGTGTGCGGATCGGCGGTGTCGTCGGCCAGCACCACCAGCTCCGAGGGGCCGGCGAGCATGTCGATGGCCACCCGGCCGGCCACCCGCTGCTTGGCGGCGGTGACCCACTTGTTGCCGGGCCCCACCACGGCGTCCATGGCGGGCACGGGCCCCGCGCCGTAGGCGAAGGCGGCGATGGCCTGGGCGCCGCCCACGCACAGCAGGGCGTCGGCGCCCGCAAGCCCGGCGGCGGCCAGGGTGACGGCGGTGGGCCTGGGCGAGGCCACCCACACGGTCTCGACGCCGGCGGCGCGGGCGGTCACCGCCGTCATGATCACCGACGAGGGCAGGGGGAAGCGGCCGCCCGGGGCGTAGCAGCCGGCGCGCTCGACGGGGGCGAGCTGGTGGCCGGCGACGCCGCCGGGGATGGGCACCTGCATGGGCTGCAGGGCGGCGCGCTGGGCGTCGGCGAAGGCGCGGACCCGCGCAACGGTGCGCTCGAGCACGCCGCGCTGGGCGGGGTCGAGGGCGGCGGCGGCGGCCAGCAGGGCCGGGCGCTCGACGACCAGCGGGGCGCCGGGGGCCAGATCGCCCAGGCGGGCGGCGTGGTGCCGCAGGGCGATCTCGCCGCGGGCGGCCACGTCGTCGACGATGGCGGTGGCGGCGGCCAGGGTGTCGCGGTCGACGGCCTCGCGGGTGTCGGTGGGCAGGGTGTCGAGGGTGACGCGGCGCAACATCAGGGGGTCGCCTTCGGCTCGGGGGTGGGCTTGGCGTCTCCCTTGCGGCGGCGCACCTTCAGGGCGCGGGCGTCGAGCTGGGCCTCGACGGCCCGCAGATCCGCGCCCCCGGCGGCGGCGGCCACGAGGGCGAAGTAGATGACGTCGGCGGCCTCCCAGGCGGCGGCGGCCGGGCCCTCGCCGGCGCTCAGGGCGTCGGCGAGCTCCCCGGCCTCCTCCAGGAGCTTCGCCCGCAACAGCTCAGGATCATTGAACAACCGCTGGGTGTAGCTGCCCGCGGGGGCGGCCTCGCGGCGGGCCGCGATGGTGCGGCCCAGCGCCGGCAGGCCCGCGGCGGGGCCCCAGCAGGTCCAGGTGTCGTGGTGGCAGAAGCCGGGCGCGCCCTGCTCGACGGTGAAGCGCAGCGCGTCTCGGTCGCAGTCGAGGTCGATGGCGAGCAGGCGCTGGGTGGCGCCGCTGGTGGCGCCCTTGACCCACAGGCCCCGGCGCCGGCTGTGGTAGGCGCCCACCTGGTGGGCGACGGCGTGGCGCACGCTCTCGGCGTCGCTGTAGGCGAGGCCCAGGGCCACCCCGTGGGGATCGCAGATGACCGTGGGCCACAGGCCGTCCGGGCGGTCGCTCACCAGGGGCGCCGCGATGGCGTCTCCCAGCTCCATGCGGCCGCTGTAGAGGGCCATGCCCACCTGCGCGTCGGCGCCCAGGCGGTCCAGCTCGGCGATCTCGGCGGGGGTGGTGACGCCGCCCGCGATGGTGACCCGGGCGTCGCCCGCCGCCTCGACGAGGGCGGCCACCTGATCCATGCGGGTGCCACCCAGCCGGCCCTCGCGCTCGACGAAGGTGACCAGGAAGCCGCTGACGTAGGGGCGCAGCTCGGCCATGCGCTCGGTGATGCCGGCGCCGGTCTTGGTGCGCCAGCCGTCGACCACCACCTCGCCGTCCACGGCGTCCAGCGCCGCGATGACCCGCTCGCGGGGCAGCTGGCTGAGGATCTCGGGCCGCGCGGCGGTGCCCAGGATGATCTTGTGGGCGCCCGCGTCGAGCCAGGCCAGGGCGTCCTCGACGGTGCGGATGCCGCCGCCCACCCGGCACCGGGCGATCTTGAGGAGGTCGTGGATGGTGCCGCGGTTGTGGCCCTGGCTGAGCGCGGCGTCGAGGTCGATGACGGCGATCTCACCCGCCAGGCGGAACTGCTCGGCGATGGGGCGCGGATCGCCCGCGTCGATCTCAAGGGCCTTGCCGCCGATGAGCTGCACGGCGTTGCCGGCCATCAGGTCGATGCTGGGCACGATCATACGGGGCGAACCTCCACCCCGGCCTCGGCCAGGGCGTCCTTGATGCGCGCGACGGTCCAGTCGCCGTCATGGAAGATGCTGGCGGCCAGCACGGCGTCGGCGCCGGCGCGCAGGGCGTCGATCATGTGGTGTGGGCCGTCCGCGCCGCCGCTGGCGATGACCGGCACCGGCACCGCGGCCGAGACGGCGCGCAGCAGGTCGAGGTCGTAGCCGGCGCGGGTGCCGTCCTGGTCCCAGCTGGTGAGCAGCAGCTCGCCGGCGCCGCGATCCACGGCCTCGCGGGCCCACTCCACCACCCGCCGGTCGGTGACATCGCGGCCGCCGCGCACCACGACGCCCCAGGTGCCGTCGCGCAGCCGGCGGGCGTCGATGGCGACCACCGCGCACTGGGCGCCGTAGCGCTTCGAGATGCCCGAGATGACGCTGGGATCGGCCACCGCGGCGCTGTTGATGGCCACCTTGTCGGCGCCGGCCTCGAGCAGCCGGCCGGCGTCGGCGGGCAGGCGCACGCCCCCGCCCACGGTCAGGGGGATGCTCAGCACCGCGCGCACCTTGCGGGTGGTGTCGACCTGATGGCCGCGGCCCTCGTGGGTGGCCGACACGTCGAGGATCACCAGCTCGTCGGCGCCCTGTCGCTCGTACTCGGCGGCGCGCTCCGCCGGATCGCCTGCGCGGCGAAGGTCTTGAAACTTCACGCCTTTGACCACGTGGCCGGCGTCGACGTCGAGGCACGGGATGATGCGGGCGGTCAGCACGGGGCCTCCAACCAGCGGCGCATGAGGCCCAGGCCCCAGGCGCCGCTCAGCTCGGGGTGGAACTGGCAGGCGAGCACGCCGCCGCGCTCCAATGCGGAGACGAAGCGGCCGCCGTGGGTGGTGTAGGCGGGCAGCCAGCCGCGGGGGGCGACGCTCAGCTTGTAGGAGTGGGCGAAGTAGGCGTAGCCGGGGGTCAGCAGCCGCGCGCCGTCGGCGGGCTCGACCATGTTCCAGCCCAGGTGCGGCACCCGCACGCCGGTGGCCGGATCGAAGCGGGTGGCGCTGCCGGCGATGACCCCCAGGGCCGGCACGCCGGGGCTCTCCTCGCTGCCGGCGAAGAGCAGCTGCAGTCCGAGGCAGATGGTGAGGGTGGGGCGGCCCTTCGCCAGGCGCTCGCGCAGCGCGCGGTCGAGGCCGGTCGCGCCCAGCTGCTCCATGGCCGCGCCGAGGGCGCCGACCCCGGGCAGGACGACGTGGGCGGCGTTGGCGATGGCGGCCGGATCGTGGCTGAGGGTGGGCGCGGCGCCGGCGCGGGTCAGCCCCACCAGCACGCTGGCGAGGTTGGCGGTGCCGGTGCGCACCACGAGCACGGGGCGGCCCCCCGAGTCGGTGGGCTGGTCAGCGGTGGGCATGTCAGAGGACTCCCTTGGTGCTGGGCACGCCAGCGGTGCCGTCGCGGGTCACGGCCTGGCGCAGGGCCAGGGCGCAGGCCTTGAAGGCGGCCTCGGCCTTGTGGTGGTCGTTGACGCCGCGCAGCACGTCCACGTGCAGGGTCAGCCGGGCGGCCACCGCGAAGGACTGCAGCACGTGCACCAGGTTCTCGCACGCCAAGGCGCCCAGGCGCTCGCGGCGCAGATCCAGGTGGATCTCGGCGTGCGGGCGGGCGGACAGATCCACGACGGCGCGGGCCAGGGCCTCGTCCAGGGGGGCGTAGGCGGAGCCGAAGCGGGTGATG
>JAUHVS010000318.1 GCA_030424955.1 bacterium
CGATCCGCCCGCCCACGCCCGACGCCCTCGCCGCCGCCGTCGCGCTGCTGCGCGCGGGGCGCTGCGTGGGCCTGCCCACCGAGACGGTGTACGGCCTGGCGGCCGATGGGCTCAGCGCTGAGGCCGCCGCCGGCATCTTCACGGCCAAGGGCCGCCCGGCCTTCGATCCGCTCATCTTGCACGTGGCGCAGGGCGCCGATCTCTCGCCCATCGCGCAGGTGTCGCCGGCCGCCGCGCGGATCATGGCCGCCTTCTGGCCGGGCCCGCTGACGATCCTGTTGCCGAAGACCGCGGCGGTGCCGGATCTGGTGACGAGCGGCCTGGCGACGGTGGCCGTGCGCTGCCCCCAGCACCCCGTGGCCCAGGCGGTGCTCGCCGCCTTCGGGGGCCCGCTGGCGGCCCCCAGCGCCAACCGGTTCGGGCGCGTCAGCCCCACCACGGCGCAGGCGGTGGTGCAGGAGCTCGGGGACGCCGTGCCGCTGGTGCTCGACGGGGGGCCCTGTGCCGTGGGCGTGGAGTCCACCATCGTCGATCTCACCTCGGCGACCCCGCGGGTGGTGCGCCGGGGCGCGGTGCTGCCCGAGGCCCTCGCGGCGGTGCTGGGCCAGCCGGTGCCCTTCGAGCGGCCCGACCACGTGGCCTCGCCGGGCCTGCTCGAGACCCACTACGCCCCCACGACGCCGCTGTACCGCAGCCCAACGCCCCTGGCGGCGCTGCCGGCGCTGCCGCCCGGGCTGGGCTACCTGTTCTGGCAGCGGCCCACAGACCTGACACTGCCAGCCGGCGCCCACGTCCTGAGCGAGGCCGGCGACGCCACCGAGGCGGCGATCCGCCTGTTCGCGGCGGTGCGCGCCCTCGACGACGCGGGGCACCCGCGCATCGTGGTGGATCCGATCCCGCTGGCGGGGCTGGGGGCGGCCATCGACGACCGCCTCGAGAAGGCCAGCGTCGGCACGGCGCGGTGGCGCGGCGACGGCTTCGAGTGGACCGCCCGGGTGATCAGCCCGGGCCGCGGAGGAGAGTCATGACACGCTGGTGGATGGGCGCTGCGCTGGTGTGCAGCCTGGGCTGCAGCGAGAAGACGGCCGGACCGAGCGCGCCCTCTGCGGCGGCGGGCAGCCAGGCGGCCGACACGGGCCCGCTGGCGGGGCTGGACAAGACGGCCGCCCGCTGCAAGGCGGACGGGGTGTCGGTGGCGGCCTTCCAGACCTGCACGGCGTGGCGCCAGTTCGCGGGGCGGCAGCGCCGCGACATCGGCCGCTACAACCCGCGCGTGCCCTCCACGGTGGCGCCCTTCATGGCGCGCATCGAGGCCGCCGTGGCGCGCCTCGCCGACGGCGACCCCTACGTGCAGGCCGCCGCGCGGGGCGTGCTGGAGCTGGGGCTGAACGCGGCGCAGGGCCAGCCGACCCCCGAGACCACCGCGTGGGTGGGCACCCTGGCGAACCGGCTGACCGACGCCAAGGCCGAGGCCGAGCGCATCGACCTGCTGCGGATCCTGGGCAACCACGCCGCCGCCGAGCAGCAGGCCGCGCTGGTGTCGCTGGGGCAGACGGATCCCAAGCCGGCCGTGCGGGCCGCGGCCTGGTCGGCGCTGGGGCGCTGCACCACCCGCGGGTGCACGCCCGACGCCGACGAGATCAAGGCGGCCTGGGCCAAGGAGACCACGCCCCATGTGCGCGGCGCCCTGGCGGCCCTGGGCGCCTGGCTGTCGCTGCCCGAGGTGACCGGCTGGTGTGCCCCGCTGATGGATGACGCCGAGGCCGGGCCGGGCTGCCGCACGGCCATGAAGCGCCAGCGCAACGCCGACGCCTTCAAGCTGCTGGCGGAGCGCGCGCGGCGGATGGTGGCCAAGGCGCCGGCGGGGGCCGAGGGCGATCGGGCGGTGGCCGAGGCGGTGGCCGATCTGCTGCCCGTGGCCGATCTGCCCGAGGTGGGGGGCGCGGCCTACGAGATCTACGACGCGTTCATGCGCCAGCCGCGGCATGGGCTGTCGGTGGCGATGGTGGGCGGGCAGCTGCTCGTGCTGAAGGACAAGGCGCGGGCGGCAGACATCGCCGTGGCGGCCTACGAGCGGGTGAGCAAGGCGGCAGAGGGCGACGATCCGAAGGCCCACAGCCTGGCCGAGAGCCGGCTGCGCAAGGTGATCATGCGGCTGGGCGCCGGGCCGCGCATCGGGCTGGTCGACACGGACGCCCACGGCGGCGCCAAGACCGGGGGCCCGCCGGGCCACGAGGGCCACGGCCACTGATCGGCCCCAGGCCGCCTCTCCGGCCGGCCCTCAGGGACCTCAGGTCAGCGATCAGGGCGCCGCGGGGGCGGGCGGTGCGGGCGGCGGGCCCGGCGCCGGGGCCGCTGCGGGGGCGGGGGTCCACGCCTCGCGGGACAGGCCCCGGGTGGTGGCGGTGAGGTAGGTGGCGAAGGCCACGTGGTGATCCGCCAGCGCGTCCACCAGCCGGTTGGCCGCGTCGGCCCGCGCCTGCTCGCGCAGGTTGACCATCAGCAGCGTCGTGTCGCCCAGCTCCATGCGCAGCTTCTCGGCGGCCTCGACCTGGCCGGCCACCGACAGCTCGGCGTGGGCGTTGTCGACCCGCTCGGTGGCGGCCGCCAGCGAGACCCGCGCCTCGGCGACCATCGCGTCGAGCTGCTGCCGGGCGAGGGTCAGGTCGTGGTCGATGCGGGCCAGATCGGCGTCGGCGCGGTCCCGCGCACCCTGGGCCTTGCGCCGCTGGAGGGGCAGCTTGAACTTCAGCCCAGCCTCCACCTCGGTCTTGCGGTACGGATCGTCGGGGTCGCTCGTGAGGGGCTGAATGCCGGCCACCGTGAGATCGATCCGCGGGGCGAGCTGGTTGTCGGCCAGGTCGCGATCCACCGCGATCACCGCGCGGTAGGCCGCCAGCTTGCGCAGGGTGGGCTGCTGATCGCGGGCCGCCGCCTGGTCCTCGTCCAGCGGGATCGCCGGATCGGGCTCGGGGTCGGGGAAGTGGGTGGGCACCGCGCCGGGCGGCGGCACCACCGGGCGCCCCTCGTCGTCGCGCAGGAAGATCGACAGGCGCAGGGCGGCCTCGGCCAGGGCCTGGCGGGCCTTGATCTGCTGGCTGCGGCGCTTGAGGATCGCCCGCTGGTTCTCGATGAGCTCGATGGGGGCCAGATCCCCGCCCTTCACCCGGGCCTCGATCTGGCTGTTGCGGGCCTCGGCGGTGTCGAGCAGGAACTGCACGATGCGCAGCTTGTGTCCCGACGCCACCCACTTCCAGTACGCCTTGGCGGCCGAGAAGCTGAGCTTCAGGCGGGTGCTCGCCACGTCGAGCTCAGCCAGCTCAACCTTGACCCCGGCCTGCTGCAGCTTGGCGCGGGCCGGATCGATGGCGCCGCCCTGCCAGATGGGCAGCGCGACGCCCAGCACCAGCTCGCCCGCGTCGGTGGTCTTCTTGTCGCCTGCGTAGAGGGGCACCTCGCCGCCGCCCTGCCGCCAGCCGCCGAAGATCTCGGTCCCCCACACGGTGGTGGGCTGGCGCAGGCCGGTGTCGGCGTAGTGCCACACGTCCTTGCCCACGGGCACGACCTTGCCGGTGGCGCCGAGCTCCAGATCGAAGGCGCCCTGGGCCGCGAGGCGGTCGCCGGCGGCCCCGTCCACGCCCGCGCCGGCGGCGCGCAGCGCCGGGTGGTGGGCGGTGACGGCGTCCAGCACCTCGCCCAGCGACAGGGTGGGGGCGGGCGCGTCGGGGTTGTGCTCGACGGCCTCAAGCTCGCCGCCGTCCAAGGCCACGGCCTCTTCGGGGGTCGCCGCCCAGGCGGGCCCCCCGCCGATCACCAGGCCCGCCAGCAGCCACGCCCGGCGCGTGCGCAGACTGCGTCGCCTCACTGGTCGTCCTTCTCGTCTTTGTCGCCCTTGTCGTCGCCCTTGGCGTCCTTCTTGGCCTTGTCGGCCATGGCGGCCGCCGCGCTCTGCGGGGGGGCGACGGGCGGGAAGCCGTTGAGCTGCCGCCAGAGCTCGAAGCCGACGGTGACCTCGTTGAGCAGCACCCAGCCGTTGGCCCGCGCCCCTTGGCGCAGGAAGCGCTGGGACGGCCACTCGGGGCCATTGGGATCGGGCTGCACCACCACCCGAAACTGCCCCTTGGTGTTGGCGGCGTAGTCCACGAAGGACACCTCTCCGCCGAAGGTGCCCACCGCCACCGAGGGCCAGCCGCTGAACTGCACCGCCGGCCAGCCCTCGAACTGCAGGCGCACATGGCGGCCCGGGGTGATCAGGGGGGCGTCGTTGCCGCTGACCCACAGCTCCGTGGCGCGGGCGTTGGTGTCGGGCACGAGCACCGCCAGCGGCGCGCCGGCCTTGACCTGCTCCCCGCCCTGGTTGGCGAGGATGCGCAGGATGATCCCGGCCCGCGGCGCGATCACCACCTGGGCCTCCTGCCGGCTGATCTTGACCGACACCTTGGCGAGCTTGGCCGAGGCCTTGGCGCGATCGGCCAGCAGCTTCTGGATGGTGGCGCGCTCCTTGGCGATCTTGGCGTCGGCGTCCGCCGCCTTCTGGGCGCGGGCGGCCCGCTTGGCGAGCAGATCGGCGCGGGCCTGCTCGACGCCGGCGCGGGTCTTGAGCACGTCCGTGCGGGTCTTGGCGGCCTTGTACTGCGCGAGCTCCAGGTCGCGGTCGCTGCGCAGGCCCTTCGCCTGCAGCTTCTCGCGGCGATCGAGGTTGAGCCGGGCGACGCGGGCCTCGGCCTGGGTGGCCTTCAGCTCGTTCTCCATCGCGGCCACCTTCTGCTGGGCCCCGCGGATCTCGGCGTCGGCGGCCTCGAGGCCCAGCCGGCGGGCCTCGGCGATGGCCACCAGCTGACCCTCCACCGACTCCACGCCGGCGTTGGCGGCGCTCACCTCGGCCTCGGCGGCGCGGCGCTCGTCTCGCAGGCGCTCCAGGATCTCGGGGGCGTTGTCGGCCATGCGGGCCAGCAGCTGGCCCTTGGTGACCGCCTCGCCCTCTTGCACGGCCCATGACTCGACGATGCCCGAGATGGGGGCGCTGATGACCTGCTCGCGCTCCAGCGGCGAGTAGGCGATGACCCGGCCGTAGCCGGTCGAGGTCTGCTGCCAGGGCACCAGCAGCAGCGCCAGCAGCGAGAGGAACAGCCCCAACGCCAGCCGCCGGGCCACCAGGCTGACGATGCCAGGCGTCGCGGCACGGCTGAGGGGATCGCCGTAGGTCGACTGCGGAGGGCTCACGGGGTCACCTCGTCGGGCTGCAGGGCGCCGTCTACCAGACGCAGGGTGCGGCCGCCCAGGGCCACCGCCACGGGCGTGAGCCGGGTGGCGACGATGGTCGTGCACGGGGTCGCGGCCAGCCCGGCCGCCACGGCCTCCAGCGAGCCCGGGCACAGGGCGTCGAGGGCGTGGTCGAGCAGCAGCACGGCGGGCCGGCCGAGCAGCGCCCGGGCGATGGCCAGCCGCGCCTGCTGGTCGCGATCCAGCGGGCCGCCCTCGCCGTCGAGGCGGGTGTCGAGCCCGGCGGGCAGCTGCGCGACCCGATCGGCCAGCCCCACCTTGGCGAGGGCGGTGAAGAGCACGCCGTCATCCACCCCGGGGGCGCCCAGGTGCAGGTTGTCGCGCAGGGTGCCCTCGACCCACTCGGGCTGGCGCACCAGCGCCGCGTGGCGCCGCAGCCCGCGGTCCTCGGGGTTCACCGGCACGCCGTCCACCAGGATCCGGCCGCTGGCTGCCGAGCGCATGCCGAACAGCACGTCCAGCAGGGGGTTGCGGGGGGCGTGGTCGCGGCCGAGCAGGGCCACGGTCGCGCCGGGGGTCACGGTGAGGGTCACCGGGGTGGTCCAGGCGCCCGCCACGTCGGGCATGAAGCGCAGCCCGCTGATCTCGATGCGAGGGGGCGCGCAGCCCACCCGGGCGGGCCGGGCGTCAGCGCCCTGGGGCTCCAGGGGCAGATCCACCAGCTTGCCGAGCTTCTCCAGGCCGGCCAGCAGGTCGTAGAAGGTCATCATCTTGCGGGTCAGCTTGCCCAGGCCCGCGACCACCACGGCCACCACCAGCTCGGCGGCCACGAGCTGGCCGAGGGTCAGGGAGCCCTCGAGCACGAGCCAGCCGCCCAGGCCAAGCAGGCCGGCGCTGGCGACGACCTGTACGGCCGTCAGGCCGATGACCTGCTGCATCACCGCGCTGTAGTGCCCGGTGCGGGCGGTCAGGTAGCCGTCGGTCAGGGCCTCGGCGCCCCGGCGGGCGGCGTCGCGCCCGGCGGCGGTGCGGAACACGGTGGGCGCGCCGGCGACCTCTTCGAGCCACGCGGCGGTGGCGTACTTGCGGTCTGACTCCTTCAGCGCGGCGGCGGTGGCGCCACGGCCCAGGGCGACGAAGGCGAAGGCGATGCCCAGCAGCAGCACGATGTCGAAGGCCAGCAGGGCGGGGTGGTACAGCGCGAGCAGCAGCAGCCCCATCGAGGTCTGCAGCAGCACGTCCAGGCCATCCAGCAGCAGGCTCGCCAGAGACTTCTGCACCGTGACCACGTCGAAGAAGCGGTTCACCAGCTCGGCGGGGCGGTGCTTGTCGCCCACCGAGGCCCGCACCCGTGGGAGCCGGTCGGCCAGATCCACCGTGAGGCGCACGAACAGCCGCCGCTCCAGGTACTCCAGGGCGTGGAACTGCAGCAGGCGCAGCAGCGATCCCACGATGAGCACCAGCAGCAGCACCGCGGTCAGCACGATCAGCGGCTGGACGAGGGTGCCGAAGGCGATGGTGTTGACCAGGGTCTGCACCGCCACCGGGGTGGCCAGCGCG
>JAUHVS010000319.1 GCA_030424955.1 bacterium
CGCGACCTTGTGCTCGCTGAGGCGCAGCTTGCTGAGCACGTCCGGGGTCTCCCCCGTGTCGACGGCCTCGTTCAGGTTCTCGAGGGGGGCGCCGAGGTGGTTGTCCCCGTCGCCCCGCTCATACGTGACCAGCCCCTTGAGCTCGTTGGCTTGTCGCTGTCGCTGCCCCGCGATGGTGCGGAAGGTGGCGGCCAGCGTCAGGTCGTCCATCTCGCCCGCGAGCGCCTTCAGCACGTCGCGGCTCGCCAGGTTCACCTCGATGACGTCTTGCAGCGTCTTGATGAGGCTCGCCTCCTCATCATGGGTGAGGCCGGCGCCGGGCTCCGGGTGATCGGCGTTGGGAGAGGACTCGATATGGGACTGGTGCTCAGTGTGCAACAGGCACTCCAATTCTGTGACAGTACACGCGACCGTCCTGCGCGATCGCTGAGCGCTGTATACACTTTTCGCACTAATATTTCATGCACTAAGTAATTGAGAGCCCCGCGGCGACCCGGGGCAGGGTCTCGATCACGTGGGCCTGCTCGGCCTCGGTGAGGGTGGGGAACAGGGGCAGCGCGAGGGACAGCCCCTCGGCCGCGCGGGCCCCGGGGTAGTCGAGGGGATCGACGCCCAGGCGCTCGCGGTACAGGGCCAGGCCGCTCACGGCGTGGGTGCCGGGGCGGGTCGAGACCCCGGCGGCCTCGAGGGCGATCATCAGCCGGTCGCGCCAGGCGATGAGGGTGTCAAGATCGTGGCCCTCGAAGGCCTCGGGGCGCACCCGCACCACGTACGACTGCCAGCCGTGGCCCATGCCCGCCGGCGCCGTGGGCGTGGCCAGCCAGGGCACGTGGGCCAGGGCGTCGGTGTAGGCCTGGGCCTTCTCGGTGCGCAGCGTGCGGATCCGCGCCGCCTTGCGCATCTGGGCGACGCCCAGGGCGCCCTGCAGATCCGTCAGCCGGTAGTTGAAGCCCAGGTCGGCGTACTCGACGCGCAGGAAGTCGGGGGTGGGCCGGGTGGCCGGCACGGTGGGCCCCCGGGCGCCGTGGGCGCGCAGGGTGCGCAGCCGGGTCGCGAGGGCCTCGTCCTCGCAGACGATCATGCCCCCCTCGCCCGTGGTGACCGCCTTGCGCGGGTGGAAGCTGAACACGCCGCAGTCGCCGAAGGTGCCGACGTGCTGGCCGCCGAGGCTCGCCCCCAGGCCGCAGGCGGCGTCCTCCACCACCCACAGGCCGTGGGCGCGGGCCCAGTCGAGCAGGGGCGCCATGTCGACGGGCAGGCCGAACAGGTGCACCGGGATCACCGCCTTGGTGCGGGCCGTCCGGCGGCGCTCGAGCTCGTCGAGGCGCACGTTGAAGCTGTGGGGGTCGACGTCGCAGAGCACCGGCGTGGCGCCCTGGAACAGCGCGGCGTTGGCCGTGGACACCCAGGTGAAGGCGGGCACCAGCACCTCATCGCCCGGCCCGATGTCCCGGGCGGCGAGGGCCAGGTGCAGGCCGGTGGTGGCGCTGGTGCAGGCGACCGCGTGGGCGGCCCCGGTGAACTCGGCCATGGCCCGCTCGAACTCGGCCACGAAGGGGCCCTGGGCGACCCACCCGGTCTCGAGGGGCTGGCGGAGCAGGGCGAGGTCGTCGTCGTCGAACCAGGGGCGCGTGATGGGGACGTACATCAGGGGGTGGTCCTTGGCGGGGCGGCCGCCACGTCGCTGGGGCTCGCCGTCACCTGCACCCGCAGGGTGTGCAGCTCGGGCAGGTCCTGCACGGTGACCCGGCGGGCGCCGGGGAACACCAGCAGATCGCCGGTGGCGGTGGGCGCGCCGCGGCCCATCGCCAGCGCCGCCCGCAGGGCCTCGCGGTGGACGGGCCGCCGCTCGTAGTCGAGATCGAGGGTGAAGGCCGCCACGCGGCCGTCCACCAGCCGGGGCCGCACCCGAAGCGGGGCGGCGGCGTGCTCGGTGGGGGGCAGGCTGAGCCAGGGGCCGCCGGGGGCGTCGGGCTGCCAGGCGTCGCCGAAGGCCGCCGCGATGGAGGCGCTGTCGGCGCCCAGCAGGCTGAGCTGGCGCTCAAAGCCGAACCGCCCCTTGATCCGGGCGAGCTGCTCGGTGGCGGGGGCGTAGCGATCGAGCACCAGCAGGCGCCGGCTGCCGAAGGGCGCGGTCAGGGTGGCCCGCAGGCCATCCTCGGGGGCCAGCCAGGTGTCCATGAGGCGGCCCAGGGGGTCTTGCGCGGCCACCGCCGGGCCCCAGGCCGCGGCCAGGGTGGCGCGGGCGCCCGCGGGCAGCTCCACGCTCAGGCGGGCCACCCGGTCGCGGATCGGGTCGAGGTCGACGGCGAACCACAGGGCCGGCCAGGCGGGATCCACCAGCCGGGTGTCGCGGGCCAGGGCGGGCACCCGCGCCAGGGCCTCGGCCCGGGGCATGTCGGGGCGCACGCCGCCAAAGGGGGCCGGCACCGTGGGGGCGCCGGCGGGGAACAGCGCCTTGAGCGCCTCGGGGGTCGGTGGGGGCGGCGCGGGGGCGCGGGCCGCGGGGCCCTCAGCCGGCGCGCTGGACCGAGAGCAGCCCACCAGGGCGACCGCGCACGCGGCCGCGACGAACCATCGCATGCAGACTCCAGGCTGAGGCGCCCACGGCGCCGGGGCTGAGGCAGGGCGGGGCCCCGAGGGCCGGTGGGGCGCGCTCAAGGGCACCCCGGCAGGGCCTGGATCCAGGCCTCGAGCAGCAGCACGCCCTCCAGGTCGAAGATGTGGCTGCCGAGGGGGGGCATCTGGCCCTCGCCGCGGCGGCTGGTGCGCTGCAGGATCAGGCTGCGGCCCGGATCCCCCGGGGCCAGCAGGCGGGCGCCGGGCACGCCCAGGTCGCCCTGGCTCGGCTCGGCGTCGCAGACGCCCATCTCGCCCAGCGGCGTGATGGCGCGCAGGTCGAGGTTGGCGTTCGCGGCGCCGCCCGGCAGGTGGCAGCTCGCGCAGTTGGTGTCGAGGTAGGCGCGGGCCCGGGCGTCGAGATCGGCGTCGGGATCAAACGGATCGACGAAGGCCGGCAGCTCGGCCGGCGCCGCGGGCAGGTTGAGGTAGCCGGCCTCGGCCAGGGCGGCGAGCTGGTTGGCGCGTCGGCCGCCCGGGTAGGTCCACTCGAAGTTGAGCTGCCGGGCGGTGGTGCCCAGGGCGTGGCGGGCCTCGGGGGTGTGGCAGGCGGCGCACTGGGTGCGCGACGGGTAGTCCCAGGTCTGCATGATCTGGGGCCCCTGGATCGGGTGGCTCTCGGCGCCCGTGAGCAGGTCGGCGTCGGTGCCGTCCGCGTTCCAGCGGTAGCTGTAGCCGATCCAGCCCACGCTGCTCTTGTGCAGCATGCGGGTCTCGAAGCGCAGCTCGCTGCCGTCGGGCTGCGGCATGTCGAAGTTCTTGATGAGCACGGTGCCCACCGGGAAGTCGAAGCTGTCGCTGTCGCGCCAGCCCATCTGCGTGCCGGCGGGCAGGGCGATGTAGCGGGGCTTGCGGGCGTGGTCGCTCCAGAAGGGCGCGCGGGGGGCGTAGGGCACCACGCCGGGGGCGAGGGTGTCGGTGGCGGTGTCGGCGAAGCAGCCGGTCTCGCTCAGCCGGACGGGCACCGGGGTCACCGGCGCCGCGTCGGCCTGGCGCTGCACGGTGTAGAGCCCGCCGCCGTTGAAGGCGACGATGAACAGCTCACCGGCGGGATCGACCCCGAAGGCGGTCAGCCGCAGGTTGGCGTCGGCGAGCACGGTGACCTCGGGGGCCTCGCCCGTGCGGCGGCGCAGGGCCCAGATGCGGCCCGACTGGTAGTCGCCGAAGACGTAGGCCCCCCACAGCTCGGGGAAGCGCGCGCCGCGGTAGACCACGCCGCCGGTGATGGACTCGCCCTGGTCGTGGCCGTAGGTGAACACGGGCGGCAGGAACTGGCTGGGGTCGCAGCCCGGCTCGAAGCAGCGGTCGCCCTCCACCGGGCGCCAGCCGAAGTTGCCGCCGCGCACCAGCACGTTGACCTCTTCGACCTCGTCCTGGCCCACGTCGGCGCCCCACAGCTCGCCCGAGCCCGGGTCGAAGCTCATCCGCCAGGTGTTGCGCACGCCCCAGGCCCACACCTCGGGCCGGCCCACCACGGGGCCGCCCTGGCAGCGCCCGGCGGCGAAGGGGTTGTCGGCGGGGATGTTGTAGGGCGTGCCGCACACCGGATCGGGGCGGTCGATGTCGAGGCGCAGGATGCTGCCCAGCACGGTGTCGGGCCGCTGGCCGTGGTTCTGGGGATCGCCCCCCGCGCCGCCGTCGCCCAGGCTCACGTACAGGTAGCCGTCGGGGCCGAAGTGCAGATCGCCGCCGTTGTGGTTGCTGTAGGGCTGGGGCACCTCGAGCAGGATCCGCTCGGTGGTGGGATCGGCGCGGCGGCCGTCGATGGCCGTGAACTCGCTCAGCACCGACCGCCGCGGGGCGGTGGCCGAGTAGTAGACGTACAGCTTGCGGTTGGTGGCGAAGCGCGGGTGGAAGGCCAGGCCCAGCAGCCCCTCCTCGTTGCCCAGCCGGCTCACCGTGAGGTCCAGGAAGGCGGTGGGCGCGGTGGCGTCGAAGACCTTCACGCGGCCGGCCTGCTCCACCACGTAGCGCAGGGTGGGCTCGCCGGGGGCGGACCCGAACCACAGGGGGCGCTCGAAGCTGAGATCCGGGAACGCCGGCACCACGGCCATGCTGCCCGGCCGCGGCGGATCGGGCAGGGCGCAGGTGGTGTTGTCGATCCGCGGCGACAGCGGGCCGGGGCCGGCGTCGCCCACGGTGGCGTCCCAGGGCGTGCCGATGTCGGGGACGGCCGCGTCGGTGGGCCGCGGGGCGCCGCCGGTGTCGCGGGCCGGGGGGTCGACGGCGGGGGGCACCTCGCCGGCGCAGCCCACCGCCCACAGCGCCACCGCCGCCAGCAGGGCCACGGGCGGGGCGGTCAGCGGCCGGCGGGCGGGGACAGGCGAGGGGCGCAGCAACGGACGACCTCCGGGGCGGGCGTGGGATGGGCTGTGGGGAGGATACCGGCGCAGGGCCGAAGGTGGCAGGGGTCAGCGCACCTCGAGGGGCGCGTCGTGGTCGGGCGGCGGCAGGCTGAGCCGCGGGCGCGCGGCGCCACGGGCCATGGGGCCGGGCCGGTTGTAGGGCTGGCCGGTGACCTTGTGGATGGCCTGCCGGGTGCGCCACGACAGGTAGGCGCTGGTGTAGAGCACCGCGTTGCTGGCCTCGAAGAACGGGTTCTTGAGCTTGCCCAGGCTCACCAGCGCCAGCACGTGCTCCGACACGCTCACGGGGCAGCCCGACAGGCGGATGACGTCCTTGGCCACCTGGTTGCGCCGCAGGTCGATGCCCACCTTGAGCATCTTCGCGTAGATGTCGGTGCCCTTCGCCTGCAGGGGATCGTGGCGGCTGCGGTCCACGTAGCGGTTCTCGATGACCACGTCGCGCTCGCCGATGCGGCCCGAGAACTCGGCGCAGTCGCCGATGAACACCACCGTCTCGCCCGGCTTGGCGTCGATGCGCCCGTCGTACTTGCCGAACACGATGTGGGTGGGGGGCATCTTGGCGTCGGTGGCCTCGTCGAAGACCCGCAGGATCTCGATGGCCTCCTCGAGGGCGCCCGGGCAGCCGCCCCAGCAGTAGTCGTGGCCGCCGTCCCCCGGGGGGGGGCCGCTGTAGGCGTGGATGTTGGTGCCCTTGAAGTAGTCCTCGACGCGGATCAGCCCGCTGCGGAAGCCGCTGGCCTTGTCCTTGGCCTCGTCGAGGCTGAGGTCGCCCACGATGTCGATGGCCTTGAGGTCCACGGGGCCGAAGCCGCGCTCGTGGGCCATGCGGATGTGGTCCACGCTCAGCGGATCGATGCCGATGATGTGGCAGCACACGGCGTCGAAGGCCACCTGGTTGTTGCCCATGGCCACCAGCCCCAGATCGAAGGGGATCGGCGTGAGCATGCGCCCCTCGCCCGCGGTGATGGCGTCGATGGCGATGAACTGCGGCTGCACGATGTACTGCAGGTCGGCCACCTTCTCGTTGAGGCGGTGGTCGTGGTCGATGAGCCGGTGCCGGTCGTCCTGGATGCCGATGTAGTTCTTCATCGAGAAGGTCACGGTGGTCCAGGGGTGGGCCTTGAACTTCGGGCAGTTGACGAAGAAGTCGGCCTTGGCGACGGGCTCGGGCGTGTAGAGCGCGTCCCGCAGGCGCTCGGGGTGGTAGAGCGGGATCTCGACCTGGGGCACCTCGTCGAAGTGGTACATGCGCACGCCGCCGACGCGCTTCGCCATCGCGTAGTACCCCGCGCCCCGGTAGGCGTAGCGGGTGGGCACGGTGATGCCGCAGCGCTCGCCCATGGCGAGCTCCTCGATGCCCTGGCCCTTGCGCTTCAGGGCGCGCAGGACGCCCTCCATGAACTCGGGGCGGGTGTGGGCGTGGGGGAAGTGCTTTCCCGAGGCCACCACGTTGGGCTTGCAGAGCACGCGGCCGCTTGGGGTCAGGCCCAGCGTCTCGAGCCCCTCGTAGGCCAGCCGCTCGATGCGGGCGACGTCGTAGTCAGGGCAGGCGCGCAGGATGACGGTCGGTCGCATGGGCGGCGTCTCCACGGGGGGCCAAGGGGGCGTTCGGGGGGCAGCGTGGGGCGGATCCGCGGACCCAGGACGCCCCCCCGCCTCACCATAGCGGGCCCGCAGGCGCTGCGAAATCAGCGCGCGCCTTCCGTGGATCAATTCATGGTCATTTGGGCTTGACGCGGCAATGGCATCGGCGCTTTGATACACAAGCGCCGAG
>JAUHVS010000320.1 GCA_030424955.1 bacterium
CCGGTGGAGCAGCCGGCCCACGCCCACCCGCTGCGCCACCCACACCGCCGGCACGTTGTAGCTGCTCGCCAGCGCCGTCCGCAGGGTCACCCAGCCGTGGTAGGTGAGGTCGTAGTTGCGCGGCCGGTAGTCGCCCAGGGCCGTGGGGAAGAACAGCGGGAAGTCGGGCAGCGCGCTCGTGGCGGTCAGCCCCTCCTCCAGCCCCAGCCCATACACGAAGGGCTTCAGGGTGCTCCCGGGCTGGCGCAGGCCCACCACCATGTCCACCTGACCCGCGGGCGTGGCGAAGAAGTCGCGGCTGCCCTGCCAGGCCAGCACGTCACCGGTGGCGTTGTGCAGCACCACCACCGCCGCCTGCCGCGCGCGCCGGTCGGTCAGATCCCGCAGCACGACCTGCACGTCGGCCTCGACCTGCGCCTGCAGATCCAGATCGAGGGTGGTGGCCACGTCGCCCCGGGGCGCAGCCTGCCCCAGGGCCCAGGTGGTGAAGTGCGGCGCCTCGAAGGCCCGCTCGGGCGGCACGAGCCCCACCGGCTCGGCCAGCGCGTCGGCGTGCTGCTTCGCCGTGATGAGCCCCACCGCCAGGAGCTGCGCCAGCACCGACCGCTGGCGCGCGCGGGCGGCCTCGGGGTGGCTGAGCGGGTTGTAGAGCGTGGGCGCCCGCGGGATGCCCGCCAGCAGCGCGGCCTGCGCGAGGCTCAGCCGGTGGGCCGGCGTGCCCAGGTAGAGCTGGGCGGCCGCCTCGATGCCCACCGCCCCATGCCCGAAGGGCACCCGGTTGATGTACTGCGTGAGGATCTCGGCCTTGCTGGCCTGGCGCTCCAACCGCAGCGCCCACAGGGCCTCGCTGAGCTTGCCGGCCAGGGTGCGGGGCGGCCGCAGCGTGAGCTTCACCACCTGCTGCGTCAGCGTGCTGCCCCCCGCCACCACCCGGCCCGCCCGCAGGTTGTCGCGCAGGGCCCGGGCCACGCCGCGCCAGTCCACCCCCGGGTGCGCGGCGAAGCGCCGGTCCTCGAGGGCGACGAAGGCCGCGGGCACCCAGGGCGACACCGCCTCCAACCCCCGCCACGCCCCGCGCCCCTCGGCGTCGCTCAGGGCCTCCCGCAGCGGCCGGCCGTGCCGGTCGTGCAGCCGCTGGCTCTCGGTGTGCTGCGGGGCCAGCCGATCGGCCGGGAAGTCCACCGCCCACACCGCCCACGACAGCGCGCCCGCGCCCAGGGCCACCAGCCCCACGCACACCCAGAACAGCCGGCGGAGGCGCCGGCGCAGCGCAGGGCTCACGCTCACCATCGCAAGGGAGTGTAGCTGTCCCCCCAGGGTGCGCTACCCTGCCGGCCATGAGCAGCACGAGCACCGCTGGTACCGTCCGCGTCTTCACCTTCAAAGACGGCCTGCTGTCGAAGGTCGCCCACGACCTGCAGCTGACCCTGACCCGCTTCGAGGTCACCCGCGACGGCGACGCCCTGACGGGCCGCTTCTGGCCGGCGACGCTGACCGTCGACGGCAGCGTGAAGGGCGGCCGCGTCGATCCGGGCGGCCTGCGCGACAAGGACAAGCGCGACATCCTCAACAACATCAACACGAAGGTGCTGCACACCGACCGGCACCCCGTGGCGCAGTTCGAGGGCCAGCGCGACGGCGCGCGGGTGCGGGGCACGCTGACCCTGAACGGCCGCAGCCAGCCGGTGGACTTCGCCGTGCGCGAGGCCGATGGCCGGGTGACCGGCACCGTCAGCCTGGTGCCGTCCCGGTGGGGCATCGCGCCCTTCAAGGCCCTCATGGGGGCCATCAAGCTGCAGGACCGCGTCGAGGTGCGGCTGGACCTGCCCGCCTGATCCGCGCCCTCAGGCGCTGGGCGGCAGGTCGCGGTAGGCCCTGAGCAGCGCCGCCAGCAGGGTCGGCACCTTGGCCATCTGCTCGGGGGGCGCCACGCAGGCGATGCGCATCTGGGTGCGCCCCGGGTTCGGGGCCCCCGCGGGCAGGGTGTAGAACTCGGCCATGGGCGCCACCAGCAGGGTGTGCGGCCCGTCGGGCAGCTCTACCCGCCCCGTCTCGGCACACCACCGCACGAAGTCCGCCGCCTCGAAGGCCGGCCCCACCAGGGCGCGCACGTCCACCACCGTGTAGATGGCCGCGTCGGGCGACGACACCACCAGCCCCGGCACCGCGGCCCGCAGCGCGTCGGCCAGATCGACGAACTGCGCCCGGTAGTGGGCCCGCAGGCCCGCCGCCCAGGCGCGCAGGCCCTCGATGGGCTCGTGGGCCAGGGCCCCCAGCAGGGCCTGCCCCAGGGCCGACGCGCACAGATTGGCGGTCTGCTCGGCCACCGCCTTCTCATGGAAGGCCGCGCTGTCGGTCACCAGCGCCCCGATGCGCAGGCCGCACCCGTTGAACACCTTGCTGACGCTCTCGATGCTGATGCGGCGCCCCTCGATGCCCGGCACCTCGGCGTCGGTCACCCGCCAGATCGAGCTGGCCCGCCCGTCGCCGTAGGCCAGCTCGCGGTAGGCCTCGTCGCTGATGAACCACAGGCCGTGCTTCACGCAGAGCGACGCCAGGGCCACGAGGGTGGCGTGGTCGATGAGCTGACCCGTGGGGTTGTCGTAGGGCACCACCACCAGCGCGCCGGGCCGCGTGGCCAGGATGCGGGCCTCGATGGCGGCCAGGCTGGGCAGGCTGAAGTGCCCGGCGTCGTCCAGGGTGCGCGCCACCGACACCACCTGCCGGCCCGTGCGCGCCGCCATGGCGACGTAGTTGGTGTAGGCCGGATCCAACATCAGGAGCGGGTGCTGGTCTTGCCCCGCCGGGCCACAGGCGCCGAGCACGGTCAGCTCCATCGCCTGGCTGCCGCCCTCGGTGATCTGGCTGTACAGGCCGCGGGGGTCGGCGCCGCTGGCCTCGATGATCCGCAGCACCGCGGCGTTGGCCTCGGCCACGCCCGCGGTGGGCGTATAGGCCACCACGCCATCGGCGAAGGGGCCCTCGGGGGTGCCCAGCGCGCGCAGCCGCGCCTGCATGGCCGGGTGCATGGGCAGCTGCACGTTGCCGATGGCCGCGTTGACCGCGACGCAGCCGTCCGTGCGCTGGGCGAAGCGCTGCTGCGCGACCCGGATCGCCGAGGGCTCACGGGCCTGGAAGTGGGCCGACAGGACGGGCGGGACACCCGCTGGGGGCGATGGATCGGTGGGGGCCATGGGCGCCTCTCTGCTCGACAGGCCGCGCCAGTCGGCACGGGGCGGGGGGTGGCTTGAGCGGGGGGTGGCTCGGGCGGGGCGAGGCGGTCAGCGCGGATCGACGCCGCGCGGGCCGGCCCCGCTCAGGGCGCCTTGAGCTGCGCCATGATGGGCGCGAGGCTGGGCTCGGCGGCGGCCGCGGCCCGCAGGGCCTCGGGATCGGGCGTGGTCTCGAGGGCCCGCTGCAGCACCAGCCGGGCGTCATCGGGGCTGCCGGCCTTGGCCAGCGTGAGCGCCTGCTTCAGGGCCCGCGCGTTTACGACCTTGGCGTCCACCAAGGCGCCGCCCATGGTGACCTTGACGGGCGCCGAGGGGGTGACCGGGGCCGGCGGGGTGGCCGGGCCCCGCAGCGCGAGCCACGCCGCCACACCGCCCCCGGCGAGCACCGCGGCCAGCAGCATGGCCCACAGGCCGCGGCCGCTGCGCCGCGCGGGCGGGTGATCCCCGCTCGGCTGCCGCCGCGGGGGCGGCAGGGTGCCCTGGGCCCGCGCGCCGCTGTGCACGCTGGAGCCCTCGGCGAAGGCGTCGCCCAGCGCGGCGCTCAGGGCCTCGCTCATGGCCGTGGCGTCGGCGAACCGGGCGGCGGGGTCCTTCTCGAGCACCCGCTGGATGGCGTCGCTGATGGCCCGGGGCGCGTCGACGGTGTCGGGGAGCGGCGGGGCCGGCTGGCGCACGTGGGCCAGCAGGATGTCGAGGGGCGTGGGGGCGTCGAAGGGCGGCCGGCCCGCCAGCATCTCCCACAGCATCACGCCCAGGGCGTACAGGTCGCTGCGGCCGTCCAGGCCCTTGTCCTGGCACTGCTCGGGCGACATGTAGCGGGGCGTACCCAGCACGATGCCCTCGCGGGTGTGCACGCCGTCGAGCTCCTGGTCGAGCAGCTTCGCGATGCCGAAGTCGAGCACCTTCACCAGCTCGCGGCCCCGCACGTCGCGGGTGATCATCAGGTTCTCGGGCTTCAGGTCACGGTGCACGAGGCCGGCGCCGTGGGCCTCGACCAGCGCCGACAGCACCTGCTGCACGATGGCCACCGCCCGCGCGACGGGCAGCACCTTCTCGCGCTGCACGATGTCGCTGAGCAGCTCGCCCTCGACCAGCTCGAAGACCATGAACAGGGTGCCGTCGTCGTCTTCGCCGTAGTCGAAGAGCGTCACCACCGCCGGATCGGACAGCCGCGACACCACCCGGGCCTCGCGGAAGAACCGGCCGCGCTGCTCGGCGTCGATGGCCTGCTCGGGCGCGATCACCTTGAGGGCGACGGGGCGGCTCACCGGCTGCTGCAGGGCCCGGTACACCGAGCCCATGCCGCCCTCGCCGAGCTTGGCCAGGATGGCGTACTTCCCCGCCACGAGCCGGCCGATGAAGCTGTCGCCGGGCAGGGCCTGGTAGATGCCGTAGTCCACCAGCACCCCGCCGTCGGCGTTGGGACACTGCATGCCGGGCTCGCCCTCGTAGGTCTGCGCGCAGTAGCGGCAGATGACGATGCGGGGCTCGGGCATGGGCGGGCGCTCGTGGGCAGAGGGGGGTGGGCCGCAGTTTAACACCGCCGGCGCGCCGGCGGTTGCTTTTTGCGTCCGGCCGAAGGCGGCCCCAGCGGCGGGCTACTTGCGGGTCAGGCCGCTCGCCGGGTGCACCCAGAACCGCCCGCCATCGCTGCGGCCGTTGACCTCGGGCGAGTACATCTCCTCGGCGTGGGCCGGCGGCCGGGCGAAGGTGCCGGCCGTGGTGGCGCGGGCCAGGTAGCTGAACTCGTGCACGCCGGGCCGCAGGCGATCGGCGAAGAGCAGCACCCGGTCGTCGCGCAGCTCGCTGTGGTTGAAGGCGCTGTACCAGCCGCCCGCGTCGCGGCCGTCGGCCGTGGCGCTGTCGGACGCGTTGCCGCCGTCGAGCCGCGCGGTGGTCTTCAGCCGCGGATCCACCGGCTCCAGGCCGGCGGGCAGCGGATCCTCCACCACCACGTAGTGGCGCAGCTGGTGGGTGGCCACCCGCAGGTGCACCCGCACCAGGGTGCCCTCGGTCACCGCGTCGACGGCGCCCTCGCCGCCGTCCTGGCTGATCCAGCGCTGCACGGTGATCCCGCGCTCCGCAGCGGTCATGGGGATCGCCTGCGGCGCGTACTGCAGGCGGGCGCCGTAGTACAGCGTGCCCGAGCCGGTGGCCTTGAAGGTCAGCGCCCGCGCCCCCGCCCCGCCGCCCAGCCGGTCCACCGGCAGGGCCTTGGCCTGGCTGTTGAGGGACTTGCCCTTGAACAGCGCGGTGGCCAGCTCGACCTTGCCCAGCGCCACCTCGGCCGCGAAGTCCGGCGCGGCCGCCTCGCGGACCTTGGCGAACTCGCTGAGCGCGAGCAGGCTGTAGGCCGCCTCCTGCGTGTTGCGGTAGCCCCCGCCCCGGCGCACCGACAGCAGGTAGCGCACGACGCGGGGCACGTAGGCGTGGTCGGGCTGCACGGCCAGCAGGGCCATCAGCGCCATGCCCGTGGTGCGGGTGTCGCTGCTGAACAGCGGCGCGTAGGTGCGCGGATCGCTCTCGGCGAAGTGCACCCGATCCGCGTCGACGCGCGCGGCGTTCATCAGCTCCGTGATCAGCTGCTGGGCGTCGGCCTTCGGGCCCCCCGGGCGGCCCATGGCGGCCGCCAGGAGCGCCTGGCCGAAGAGCGGCAGGCTGGCGCGCGCGGCGAAGACCCGGCGCTCGATCTCGGGCTCGGGCTGACCCAGCCGCGACAGCACGAAGGCCGCGAAGGCCTGGCTGGCGGCGCTGCGGGGGCCGAACTCCCCCGGCAGGCGGGCGTCGATGTACTTCTTGAGGAACGCGGTCGCCCGGTCGAGGTCGATGTCGCCCAGGGGGTAGCCGGCGTCCCGCGCCACGCTCAGCGCGAGCACGGCGTGGGCGGTCGCCCAGTAGCTGACGTGCTCAGCGCTGCTCCAGTACGCGAAGCCGCCGTTGCCCCGCTGCATGGCCGCCACGGCCTTCATGGTCTCGGCCACGACCGCCGCCGGGTCCCGACCGCCGAGCCACTGCTCGCCGTGGGTGTCGAGGAGCCCCTTGAGGGCCACCAGCGGCACCAGCCGGCTGGTCTGCTGCTCCAGGCAGCCGTAGGGGTACTGGATGAGCGCCTCGGCGTCGTCGGCCAGCCCGGCCAGGGCCGAGCTCGCCAGGGTCAGCGTGAGCCCGCCAGCGTCCGGGCGGATGCCGTCGGGCAGGGCCAGGGCCTCGGTGCGGGTGCCATCGGTCTCGCCGTACACGGCCATGGTCTCGAGGCCCACGGGCCGCCGCACGGGCAGCACCTGCTCTACGGCGTCGGTGTGGCCGCCGCCCTCGACGGTGAACAGCAGCGTGGCGTCGCCCACGGCGGTGGCCTCGAAGGGGAAGCGCACCTCCACGCCGCGATCGGCCGGCACCCGCACGGTCTGCGTCAGCTCGCCGGCGAGCGAGGTCGCCGCCCCGGTCGCCTTGGCGGTCACGGTGACCTGGGGGGCCTCGCCGATGGTGGTGTGCACCACCACGCCGGCGGCGAAGCGATCGCC
>JAUHVS010000321.1 GCA_030424955.1 bacterium
CACCGGGCTGCGCTACTGCATCAACTCGCTGGCGCTGCGCTTCGTGCCCGACCCCTGAGCGCGCCCCGCGTGGCCGGCGTTGCCGCCGGCGCTGCCATGGGCCACCATCCCCCCAATGCGCACCCTGCCCGTCACCGCCGCCTGCCTGCTCGCCCTCGCCGCGGCCCTGGTGGCCTGCGGCGGCCCGCCCCCCGCGCCCGCCGGGGGCCCGCAGCGGCTGGCCGTGCTCGCGCTGCACAACCCCGCGGGGCTGGCGAACCAAGAGGTCGACTACGTCGGCGAGCTGGTGCGCGGCGCCGCGCTGGCCCTGCCCCCGCAGCGCTTCGGCGTGCTCACCCGCGAGAACCTGCTGGCCCTGCTGGGGCCCGACCGCGACCTGGCCGACTGCACCGGCGACTGCGAGATCGAGACGGCCCGCCGGGTGGGCGCCGATCTGGTGGTCACCGGCGAGGTGGTGCGCTTTGGCGCGGGCCTGCGGGTGGTGCTCAAGCTGCACGACGCCCGCACGGCGGCGCTCGTGGCCACCGAGCGGGCCTCGGCCCACACCGTCGAGGGCCTGGAGCGCCCCGTCGAGGCCGCCGGGCGGCGGCTGTTCGCGCGGCTGGGCGCGCCGTCGGACGCCCGGCCGGCCCCCGTCGATCCCGGGCGCTACGTGCGCATCGAGCCCGGCGAGTTCATGGCCGGCTCACCCCCCGGTGAGCCCGGCCGCGAGGCCCACGAGGCCCGCGCGCGGGTGCGCATCGAGCGGCCGTTCCTCATCAAGGCCACCGAGGTCACCCAGGCCGAGTGGCAGCAGGTGTTCGACACCCGCCCCGCGCGCTTCGCCGGCTGCGGGGACGACTGCCCCGTCGAGCAGGTGAGCTGGTTCGACGCCGTGGCCTGGCTCAACGCCACCTCGGCCGCCGAGGGCCGCACCGCCTGCTATGCGACCTCGGGCTGCACCGGCACGCCCGGGGCGGGGGACTACCTGTGCGCCCGGGTGCGCTCGGTGCCGCGCTGCGACGGCTTCCGGCTGCCCTCGCGGGCCGAGTGGGCCTACGCCGCCCGCGCCGGGGCCACCGGGGCGCTCCCCACGGGCGCGCTGACCGTGCGGGGCCGCTATGACGCGCCGGCGCTGGATCCCCTGGCCTGGTACGGGGGCAACAGCGGCACCGACGACCCGGCGGGCGCGCCCTGCCCAGGGGCGGGCGCGGCCCAGCCGGCGCCCCGCTGTGGGCCGCACGCCGTCGGCCGCAAGGCGCCCAACGCCTGGGGCCTGTACGACGTGCTGGGCAACGTGGCCGAGTGGACCGAGACCGGCACCGGCGGCGGCGCGAGCGGCGTGCGCTGGTACCGCGGCGGCAGCTGGCGCTCGCCGGCGGTGCAGGTGCGCCTCGCCGCCGTCGCGCAGGCCGCGCCCACCCTGCGCGACGCCGCCGTGGGGTTCCGCCCCGTGCGCTCGCTGCCCTGAGGCCCCGCCGCTGTCGCCGCCGCTGCCCCAAGGCCGCGCCCGGCCCCCCTCGCTCGACCTCTGCCCGGAGCCTGCCATGCTCGACCTCGACGCCGTCCTCACCACCCTCGACGCCCTCGCGCCGCTGCGCCACGCCGGCAGCTGGGACAACGTGGGCCTGCTCGTGCGCCCCCTGCAGGCGCCGCCCGTCAGCGCCGTGCACCTCACCATCGATCTGACCGAGGCGGTGTACGCCGAGGCCCGGGCCGCCGGCGCGGGGCTGATCGTGGCCTATCACCCGCCCATCTTCGGTGGCCTCAAGCGGCTCACGCCCGACACCCCGCTCACCCGCACGCTGCTGCGGGCGGTGACCGACGGCGTGGGCCTCTACAGCCCGCACACGGCGCTCGACGCCGTGGTGGGGGGCGTCAACGACTGGCTGCTCGAGGGCCTGGGCCCCGTGACCGCGTGCGCGCCCATCGAGCCCGCCCGCGATCCCGACGCCCCCGCCGGCACCGGCATGGGGCGCATCGCCACCCTCGCCAGCCCCCTGACGCCGGCGGCGCTGGTGCCGCAGCTCAAGGCGTGGCTGGGGCTGCCCGGCTTCCGCGTGGCCTGGGCGCAGCGGCACCTCGACGGCGATCCGCTGGCCCGGGTGGCGGTGTGCCCCGGCGCCGGCGGCTCGCTCTTCGAGGGCCTGACGGGCCCGCTGGATCTGCTGGTGACCGGCGAGCTGCGCCACCACGACATCCTGGCGCGGGTGGCGGCCGGCACCAGCGTGGTGGTGACCGATCACACCAACACCGAGCGCGGGTTCCTGCCCCGCTACGCCGACCGGCTGCGGGCCGCGCTGCCCGGCGTGACGGTGACCGTCTCGGCCGTCGACGCCGATCCCCTGCAGATCGTCTGACGGCGCTCGGCGGGCCCGCACGAACGGGAAGTTGCCCTGGATGGGGGTATATGTAGGATAGTGTGCTCAGCCGTAGGTGTTTCGCCGACGGCGAAGAGGAGGCGCACATGGCCACCCCCACTCGGATCGCCCGCGCGGCGCTGGCGCTGATCGGCTCCGGGCTCGCCCTCGTGGCGGGCGCGGGCGCCGCCGCGGCGCAGACCGAATGCCTCGATCCCTACGCCCTGGAGCGGGCGATCCAGACCCTGGCGTTCCGCGACCGCACCCAGCCCGTGACGGTGCGCATGCTGCCCCACTGCAGCTACAACGGCATGAGCTGGGCGGTGGACGCCGTCGAGGGCCTGCCCCGCAGCAACGGCACCCCGGTGCTGCCCCGCAGCCGGGCTCAGAAGGAGGCCGCCCTGCGCCGCGGCCGTGCCCTGCGGGTGCGGGTGGACGGCTACAACGTCGTCTTGTCGGTGCGGGACTTCGACGCCCTGTTCCTCACCAAGAACAAGCTCTACACCCACTACTTCCGCGTGCGCTTCAAGCCCACCAACGAGTCCAAGCAGGGCGCCGCCGCCGGCGGCATCGGGCTGGCGGGCAAGGGCGACTGCGCCACCTTCCTGTGGCTCACCAACGGCTTCGTGGACGAATACAGCCTGCGCACGGGCCCGGCGCCCTTCGCCAACCGGGTGCGGCTGACGGGCAAGGACGCCACCGCCGAGGTGGTGGTGCAGGGCGGCACGGATCTCGGCGAGCTGCTGGGCGATCTGGACGGCGCGCCCCACTTCGCGGTGTTCCGCTGGCGGGACGGCAGCGGGGGCCAGCGGGTGCCCATCACGGTGCACACCCACGTGGCGGGGGTGTCGACGGTGCAGCAGCTGGTGCTCGAGAACCGCTGCCCGGCGCTGCCGCCGATCCCGCTGCGGGACGGCACGGGCGTGCGGCTGCACGCCGGCCTGCCGTTCATCGGGCTGGCCGTCGGGAAGCGCAAGGAATACGAGCACTTGCGGTACTCGGTGTCCTTCGACGTGCTCTTCCAGCACCCGCTGAACCTCATCAACCCCAACGACCGCTACGAGAACACGCTCATCGGCGCCATCACCGGCCGCTTCGGCAACGACCTGGCCTTCCTGGGGGTCTCGGCGGGCTACGCGAACCGCGACGTCACGGGGGATCGCGAGAGCACCATGTTCGTCATGCCGCACCTGGCGCTCATGCCCGCCGGCAACACCATCGGGGTGACCCTGGGCGGGGCCTACTACGGCTTCGACGACCCCGATCTGCGGCTCGTGCTGGGCATCGAGTTCGACTTCATGGGCATGACCGGCGCCGCCGGCGCGCCCGCCGAGGACGAGTTCCTGGAGCCCTGAGCCGGCCCGCCGGGCGGCGGCCGCCGCCGCGCCGCTTGCACCCAATCTGTGCGCCCCGCATCTTCCCGACGCCTTTTCGACCGCCGTGGGAGCGCGCGATGATCTCGCCCTTGTTCGACGCCGACCGCTGGGCCCCCGTGCCCGGCCACACCTTCACCGACATCACGTACCACCGCGCCAAGGACCAGGGCACGGTGCGCATCGCCATCAACCGGCCCGAGGTGCGCAACGCCTTTCGGCCGCAGACGGTGGACGAGCTGTACATCGCGCTGGACCACGCCCGGCAGTGGAGCGACGTGGGCTGCGTGCTGCTGACCGGCAACGGCCCGTCCCCCAAGGACGGCGGCTGGGCCTTCTGCAGCGGCGGCGATCAGCGCATCCGGGGCAAGGACGGCTACCAGTACGCCGACGCCGCCGAGGGGGCCGCCGAGGGGGTGGTGGACACCGCGCGCCTGGGCCGGCTGCACATCCTCGAGGTGCAGCGCCTGATCCGCTTCATGCCCAAGGTGGTCATCGCGGTGGTCCCCGGCTGGGCGGTGGGCGGCGGGCACAGCCTGCACGTGGTGTGCGATCTCACGCTGGCCAGCGCCGAGCACGCGGTGTTCAAGCAGACCGACGCCGACGTGGCCAGCTTCGACAGCGGCTACGGCAGCGCGTACCTGGCCCGGCAGGTGGGGCAGAAGCGCGCCCGCGAGATCTTCTTCCTGGGCCGCAACTACTCCGCCCAGGAGGCCTTCGACATGGGCATGGTGAACGCGGTCATCCCCCACGCCGCGCTGGAGGCCGAGGCCCTCGCCTGGGGCGCCGAGATCAACACCAAGGGACCCACCGCGATGCGGATGCTCAAGTTCGGCTTCAATCTCATCGATGATGGGTTGGTCGGCCAGCAGCTGTTTGCTGGTGAGGCCACGCGGCTGGCCTACGGCACGCCGGAAGCGCAGGAGGGCCGGGACGCCTTCCTGGAGAAGCGCCCGCGAGACTTCTCGCGCTTCCCCTGGCACTACTGACGCCCCCGGTCGCGGGGGGGCGAGGGGAGGGACCATGAGCCGACACAGCGACGCTCGGGTGGCGGGCGACGTGATGGACCGCGCGCCGCTGACCGTCAGCGGGGACACCAGCCTCGACGACCTGGCGCAGCACCTGATCAAGGGGCGGCTGGACGGCGCGTGCGTGGTGGACGACGGCAACCGGCTGGTGGGGGTCATCACCACCATGGACCTGATCTTCCAGGAGCAGCAGGCGCGCCCCCCGCACGTCTTCGCCTTCCTGGACGCGGTCTTCGCCTTCGACCGCCGTCGGCAGCGCAAGGCCTTCATCCGCAAGCTCACCGGCAACGCCGTGGCCGACATCATGACCGTGGACGTCATCACCGCGCAGATCGACACCCCCCTGTCGACCATCGCCGAGCAGATGGTCGAGCAGCACCTGACCGTGCTGCCGGTGGTGGATGGCGACGGCGGCCTGCTGGGCATGGTGGACAAGCGGGCCATGCTGCAGGCCGCGTTCACGCAGCCCGGCACCTGAGCGCGGGGCCGCCGCAGCGCGGGCCCCCTCAGCGTGAGACCTGAGCGCGGGGCCGCCGCCGAGGGGCCGTGGGCCGCGGGGGGTCAGTCGCCCAGGGCGAGCACCTCGCGGGCGCGGGCCCGCCAGGTGAGGCCGTCTTCGACCCACGCCTCGATGGCCGCGAGGGCCTCTGGCTCGACGCCGAAGGCGTGGGCCACCCCGCCCAGGGCGCGCTTCTCGACGAAGGCGAAGTGCTGATCGGCCTTCGCCAGCGCCACCAGCTCCGACAGGATCACCCGCTTCGCGCTGGCGCGCGCCACCTGGGCGCACAGCGCGTCCACCCCCTGTGCGTTCAGGATCAGGTCGGGGGTGTTGGCGGCGAGCCCCAGCCGCTCGCGCAGATCATCGATGGCGGCGGCCTCGGCCGGGCCCACGTCTTCATCGGCGTCGGCCATCCAGATCAAGAGCTGAAGCAGCACCGACTTTTCGGTGCGCGAGAGCGTGTCGATAAACACGTGTTTCCTCCATGTTCTCAACGGTTTGGGGGCAGTTGATGCGCCGCCTGCCCCCTCGGATTCCAAAGGGGTCTTTGGAACACCGCCAGTATGAGTGTAAAGTTTTCTTAATCATGAATAATCGTCGCGACGCCTTTGGGGAGGCGCACCGCGGCGACAGCCATTGAGGTTCCGAACGCCTTGGGCAGCCAAGGCCATGAAAGGGGAATGGGATGACGAGTGCTTGGCGGGCACGAGGCGGGTTGACCCTGGCGCTGGCCATGGCGCTGAGCGTGGGCTGCGACGATGGCGGGGACGCCACCGGCGCGGGCGGCGCTGGGGGCGCGGGCGGCGCTGGGGGCATGACCTCGCCTGACATGGGCAGCGGGGGCGCGGGCGGCGCTGGGGGCGAAGGCGGCGCGGGCGCTGCAGGCGGCGCAGGCGGCGCAGGCGGCGCAGGCGGCCAGGGCGGCAGCGGCGGCGAAGGCGGCGTGGGCGGTGCTGGCGGTGTCGGTGGTGCCGGCGGCGTCGGCGGCGTGGGTGGCGTCGGCGGTGAAGGCGGCGAAGGGGGCGAAGGCGGTGGCCTCGACCCCGACATGGGGCCGCCCCCTGACGCCGACGAGGACGGCATCCCCGACGGGGTCGACAACTGCCCCGACATCGCCAATGGCGATCAGCTCGACAGCGACGGTGACGGCAGCGGCGACGCCTGCGACGGCGATCCCATCGACGACGCCGACAGCGACGGCGTCATCGACGATCTCGACAACTGCCCCGACGACGCGAACCCCGATCAGGCCGACAGCGACTTCGACGGCATCGGCGACGTCTGCGATGGCGGCGCGTCCGACGTGGACGGAGACGGCGTGGCCGATGCCGACGACAACTGCCGCTTTGACGGCAACGCCGATCAGGCGGACGCCGACGGTGACGGCATCGGGGACGTGTGCGATCCCACCCCGAACGGCGAGGCGGGCGACGCGGACGGTGACGGCTGGTCGGGGGAGCTCGACAACTGCCCGGCCGTGGCGAACCCCGGCCAGCTC
>JAUHVS010000322.1 GCA_030424955.1 bacterium
TGGCTGCGGGCGTGACTTCACGCTGTTCGCGCTCAAGGACGGCCAGGTGAAGTTCGAGAACTTCGGGGCCGGTCGCAAGCGGGTGGCCGTCTATTAAGTTCATTGACGAGGCCCGGATCCACGCTCGATCCGGCGATGGCGGGCCGGGGCTCGTCAGCTTTCTCCGCGAGAAGTTTCGTCCGCGGGGAGGGCCAGATGGCGGCGACGGCGGCAAGGGCGGTGACGTCCTTGTCGTGGTTGACCCTGCCATCGCAACGCTCATGGATCTTCGCTATCGGAAGCGGCACTTTGCCGAGAACGGTCGTCCAGGCGGGAGCAAGCAATGCTCCGGCTCAGATGGCGCCGACGCGGTGATCCGCGTCCCGTTGGGGACGCAGATCTTCGTCGAGCATGAAGACGGTACGAGCGAGCTCATCGCCGACCTGGACACGCCCGATGGTCGGCTGGTCCTCGCCAGGGGCGGGATCGGTGGACGCGGCAACTCGCACTTCGCGACAGCCGCCCGGCGTACGCCCGACTACGCGCAGCCTGGGCGGCCCGGGCAAGAGTTTGAGCTCCGCCTTGAACTCAAGCTCCTGGCTGACGTGGGCCTCGTGGGGTTCCCTAACGCCGGGAAGTCCACCTTCGTCTCGCGGATCTCCCGCGCGCGCCCGAAGATCGCCGACTACCCCTTCACGACGCTGAAGCCAATCCTGGGCGTGGTGCGCGTCGATGACGACCGCAGCTATGTCGTCGCCGATATTCCGGGCCTGATCGAGGGCGCCGCCGAGGGGGCGGGCTTGGGGATTCGCTTCCTCAAGCATCTGGAGCGGACGAGCCTGTTCGTGTTCCTGGTCACCCAGGACTATGAGCCGGGTCGCTCGCCCGTGGCCGACTACCACACCCTGCGTGCTGAGCTGGCGCGGTACGACGCGTCACTGCTGGACCGCCGCCACATCGTGGCCCTGTCGCAGGTCGATCGGCCAGACGTCGCCGAGCAGCTCGAGAGCCTCCAAGCGGCCCTGCCAGACGTCGAGGTCCTGCCGCTGTCCGCCATCACAGGCGAGGGCCTGGACCCGCTCCTTCGCGCCATCTCCCGCGCGCTGAACGACGCAGGTCGGTGGTCAGCCTGACCCGGTGCTAAAGCACCTAAACTCTCGATTTCTAATCACTATTGCGCTGTCCCGAACAGGGTCGAACTGTTGACATTGTTCGGTTTACCGTGCTAGGGACCTCACGGTAGTCTGCCGGTCAACGGGTTGGACCTGGAGCGCTCAATGTACAGGCTTTCGCCGCTGTTGTTGATGTTGGCTGTGAGCTTTGCTGTTGCCCAGCCCACCCCCCCCGCCGCCGACGGCGCGCCGACCGCTGTCTCCGTCGAGAAGACGCCGGACGTGAAGGGCGCGGCCAGCAGCGACACCGACGCCGCCTACGAAGTGAAGATCGGTGGGCTGGAGAGTCGCGTCAACGAGTTGAAAGAGAAGGTCTTTCGCTCCAAGACCCGGCTCGCAATCCTCAAAGAGTCAGTGCTCTCCAGCACCATCGCAGGGGCTGAGGCGCGCATCCTCCACCGAAACGAGATGGGCTCCTCATTCAAGCTCGAGAAGGTCACCTACAGCCTCGACGGCACGCCCATCCGCACGTTGGTCGATCAAGACGGGAGCCTGGATGAGCAGGAAGAGGTCGAGATCCTGAGCGGCCCGATTGTGCCGGGGAACCACTCGCTCTCTGTCGTGATGGTCTACCGCGGGAACGGCTACGGTATCTTCACCTACCTCCGTGGCTACGTGTTCAACCTCCGCTCTTCGCACACCTTTCACGCGGAGGAGGGCAAGCTGGTGCGTGTGAAGGCGGTGGGCTACGAGAAGGGTGGCATGACGACCGACCTGAAGGACCGGCCTGATATCCGGTTCGATACGGAGTTTGTGGATGCGACCCGTGGTGCCCGGGCGGCGGACCCCGCCAGCGATGCCCGCTGAGTTGGCACTGATGGCCACGCTCCCCAGGCGCAGCCTGCTCGGCCTCACTTGCCTGCTGGCGAGCGCCACCGGTGCGCTCGCTGAGACGCCGGCCGCGGTGGCGACTCGCCTTGCCGCCGAAGTCACGACCCTGGAGCGCGACTATCTTGCGCCGGCGCTGCTCGAGAAGCGCATTCAGGTCACCGCGCGACTGAACGACGGCCTGATCCTCTACCAGACGAAGGACTTTGAGCGCGCCGCGATGGTGCTGCTGGACGTCGTCGAGAACCCGCTCGCTCGGGGGCTGCCGGCGTACCGCGAGGCCCTCTTCTATCTGGCGGACTCCCTGTTCAAGCTGCGCAACTTCCACGCTGCCGCCGGCTACTTTGAGGAGCTGGTCAAGGTCGGCTCAACGAAGGAGAAGCAGCTGGCGGTGGGCCGGCTGGTCGAGGTCGCGCTGGCGGCGCACGACAACGTCGCTGCGGAACGGCACCTGGCCCAGGCGCAGGCGCTCCTGGGGACTGCGCCTGAGCCGGCGCTGCTCTATGCGGTCGGCAAGTATCGCTACGAGCTGGGGCAGCTCGAGATCGCTGGGACGCTCCTCAGCCGGATCCCGGCGGGAGGCGCGCTCAGCACGCGCGCGCGCTACCTGCAAGCCGTGATCGACGTTCGGCAAGGCAAGCTCGATGCGGCCCAGCAGACCTTCAGTGCCTTGGTCGACGGTGCGACGCAAGCGTCAGCCAACCCCGTAGACCGCCGGGTGACCGACCTTGCGCGCCTTGCCTTGGGCCGCCTGGCCTATGAGCGCGGCGACCTCACTGCTGCGGTCAGCGCCTATGCGAGCGTTCGGCAGGACTCGGCGGTCTTCGACGAGGCCCTCTATGAGACCGTCTGGATCGAGGTCAAGCGTCAGGACTACGCCCGGGCGCTGCGCAAACTCGAGGTGCAGCTGATCGTCAAGCCCGACGTGCTGGATGGCCCGGATGCGCGACTCCTGCAGGGCAAGCTGCTGATGATGTTGGGGCGCTTCGACGAGGCCAGCCGGGCCTTCGACGAGGTCTTGGTGCAGTTTGGCCCGCTCCAGGACGAGATGCGGTTGACGGTGCGCAAGCACGGGCATCGGCTGGAGCAACATCTGAATGAGAGCCTCGGTGGCGACCTGGGCACCTTCGAGTCCGGCCGCTTCCTGCCGGCCAAGGCCGCGCGCTTCGCCGGGGCCGACCCCGAGACGGATCGTGCCGTCAACCTCGTGACGGATTTGGCGTTGCAGCGCCGTGACCTCACTGAGGCCGAGCGCCTCGCCGAGCAGCTGGGCGTCGCTCTCGAGTCCGGCAGCCGGGTGAAGATCTTCCCGCGCCTCCAGCAGGGCTGGCTTCGTGGGCTTGAGCTGCAGCACCAGGTGGCCTTCGCCCGCGCTGCGCTCAATGACGAGGCGGCGCGTGGGATCAAGAAGGATGAAGCGTTCAAGGCGTTGAAGTCGAAGCGAAAAGGCCTTCAGGCGCGGTACGAGGCGGTCCCGCGGTCTGCGGTCGCGATCCGCGCGCGCACAGCCCGTGTCGACGACCAGATGGCGCGGCTCGATCAGGCAGCCTTCCGCCTGAGCGTCGAGATTCAGGGCTTGGACGCTCAGCTCACTGCCATCGACAAGTACGTAAAGGACACCGTGGGCGGCGAAGCCGCGGCCGCTGGCCTGCCGGCACTGACCCAGGTCCAGGCCGAGCGCCGCACGACGCTGGCCTTGCGGGCCGAGCTTGAGGCCCTCGTCGATACTGTTGAGGCCGAGCGCATTCGACTCGGGGTGAGCGACGACGCCTCGGGCGCGGACGATCGCATTCGGACGGCGTTCCTCGACGCAGCTCGCGCCGAGGCGCGATGGCTGGTTGCCCATGGGGCTCAGTTTCCGTCTGCGACCGTCAGCCAGTTGGATGCAGTCGATGGCCGCCTGTCGGACTTCTTCGCGAAGGCGGGCCAACTGGTGGACGACCGAGTCGCCGACATCAAGGCGCAGGTCGAACGCGAGCGTCGCAACGTCGCGAGCCATGGGCGTGAGCTGGGGTTGGTGGCGGGGGAGTCCGAGAGCATCGGTGGAGCGGTGGCTGCCCGGGCTTTCCGGCAAGTGCTGACTCGGGTGGGCAACGTGGTGCTCGAGGCAGACGTTGGCCTGATCGATGTGGCCTGGAAGCAGAAGCAGGATCAGTCCGACGAGATCAGCAAGGTGCTCGACCGCCAGCAGGCGGACCTGCAGTTGCTCGACGAGGCCTATCAGGAGCTGAGCCGTGACTAGCCGACGCGCTTCCTGGGCAGCCTGCCTGGCACTGCTGGGCGGCGTGGCGTGGGCCCAGCCTGAGCCTGACGCCGCGGAGGCGGCCGACACCTCGGGGGCGGCTGCGGCCGGGGACACGCCGGCGACGGGCGACGGGCCGGTGGGGGGCGACGCGCCTTCCGCAGGTGATGCGGCGGCTGAGATCCCGGGGGCGGAGCCCCCGGTCGGGAGCCCTTCGGCCGCATCGGGAGCCAACGGCACAGAGGGAGCCAACGGCACAGAGGGAGCGGTCAGCCCAGACGCCGCCCAGCTGACGGCGGAGCTCGCCGGCCTGACCGCGGCTGTGCGGGAGTTCGAGGAGGACGCGGCGCGCCTCTTGCGGCACCGCTACGAGCGCCAGCGCAAGCAGGTCGGGCGTCGCTATCAGAGCACCCTCGACACGTTGGCGGCCGAGGAGAAGGCACGGCGGCTCGCCGCCATCGAGCGCTTCGAGCGGTTCGTTGAGCGATATCCCGACAACCCACGCTACACCCCGGACGCGCTGTTTCGGCTCGCCGAGTTGCACTTTGAGAAGTCGAACGAGGCCTGCCTCGCCGCGCTTGAGGCTGTCGAGAAGCGCACTGCGTTGTACGACGCTGGGAAGAGCGACACGCTGCCGGAGCAGCCGTCTCACGACTACTCCCGAACCATCGAGCTCTTCGAGCGCCTGATCGCCGGCTGGCCTGACTACCGAAACGTAGACGGCGCGATCTACCTGAAGGGCTACTGTTTGCTTGAGATGGGTCGCGAGGACGACGCCCTCAAGCAGTTCCTGGCGCTCGTGACGCGCTTCCCGCGCAGCCGGTTTGCGCCCGAGACTTGGACCCGGGTCGGCGAGCACTACTTCGATAACAACGAGCTTGAGAAGGCGATTGACGCCTACTCCCGCGTGCTCGCCTTCGAAGGCAGCGGGTACTACGACAAGGCGCTGTACAAGCTGGCGTGGACCTACTACCGCAACGACCAGTTCGTGGACTCGATCACCCGCTTTCGGGAGTTGATCGAGTACTCCGACGCCCAGGCCAAGAAGACCGGGCGGGCGGGCTCCGAGCTCCGCTCGGAGGCCATCCAGTACCTGGCGATCTCGCTTCAGGAAGAAGACTGGGACGGCGACACCGTGCCGGATCCCGACGCCGGCTTCTCGCGCGTGCTGCAGTACGCGAGCGGTGAGAAGCCCTATGACGTCGAGGTCCTCCGCGCCGTGGCGGGCATCTTCTTCGACAACGCGAAGTACCCCGAGGCGGTCGCGACGATCAGGCACTTGCTGGCGAAGTTCCCGAGGCACCCTGAGAACCCCGAGCTCCACTTCAAGATGATCCAGGCGTACGAGCGTGAGCAGCGCTTGGCGGAGGCCTTCGCGGAGCGGTCGACCTTGTCTACGGCGTATGCCGAGGGGACCGCCTGGTACGACGCCAACCGGGAAGACAAGAAGGTCATCGACAACGCCAACGAGCTGGCTGAAGAGATGCTCATTCAGGCGGCCCAGTACCACCATGGGCGTGCCCAGGAGCTCAAGAAGCGCTTGAGCGAGGACCCGAGCCTGGAACAGGAGGCAGTCGGGGAGTACCAGAAAGCTGCTGATGCGTATCGCAGCTACCTGGCGAAATACCCGGACAGTGAGCGGGCCTACGATCTCGGCTTCTTCTATGCCGAGTGCCTCTACTACTCCTTCAGTTTCACCGAAGCCGCGACGCAGTACGCCGCCGTTCGTGACAGCGATCAAGGTCAGAAGTACCGCGAGCTGGCAGGCTTCTCTGCAATCCTGTCGCGGCAGAACCATGTCCGGCAGTTGATCGAAGAGGGCCGCCTTGAGGGGCGGCCGTCGCTGCTGGACCAGGCGGTCGAGCCGGCTGAGAGTGAAGCAGCCACCGATGAGGACACTGAGAAGCGGACGATCGTGGCCGATCCAATCCCGCCTGAGGTGGAGGCGCTCCTCGGTGAGCGCAAGGCGTACGTCGAGAAGAAGCTCAGGAGCTCCGAAGACCCGGAACGCGAGGCCCGGATTCTCTACAAGATTGGCGAAGTCTACTTTGATTTCAAAGACTTTGAAGAGGCACGCAAGTGGTTCCGGACGCTGATCGGCCAGTTCCCCAAGTCCCCAATGGCGGCGTTTGCGGCGAGAAACATCGTCGAAACCTACCGGCGTTCGAACGACTGGGAGGGCATGGCGAACGTCGCCCAAGAGCTCGAGAAGTTCGACTTGGGCAAGGAACTCGGCGCCGAGATCCTCACCCTGAAGACGGGCGCCCTGTTCAAGTCGGCGGAGAAGCTGTTCGCCGATGAGCAGTACGAAGCGGCGGCGGCAGAGTACGTGCGGCTGTTGAAGGAGAACCCCGAGACGCGATTTGCGGACGCTGCACTCAACAACGCAGCCGTCGCCTACGAGAAGACGCGGCGGTTCGAGTCAGCCACTCGCATGTATCAACGCCTGGTAGACGAGTACCCGAAGAGCCCCTACGCCGAGAACGCCCTGTTCCGGGTCGCGGTGAACGCGGAG
>JAUHVS010000323.1 GCA_030424955.1 bacterium
GCCAGCAGCACCGCGCCGGCGGCCACGGGCTGGCCCGCCACGACGCGCAGGGTGCCGGGCGACAGGTGCGCCACCAGGCTGAACACCCGGGGGGCGTGCTGGATGAGCACCAGGTTGCCCCAGCTGTTGCGGGTGTCCACCTGGCCCACCGCGTTGTCGGGCTGGCCGTCGATGACCTTCACCACCGTGCCGGCCGCCATGGCCACCACCGGCAGGCGGTAGCAGCGCCAGTCGGCAAGCTCGGCGCCTGCGTGCTGGTAGCGGCGGCCGTCCGCGCCTTGCACCTCGAAGTCGAGGCCGTGCCGCCAGGCGCCGCGGTGGGTGTGTTCACCGTCGTTGCCCTGGGTACACACCCACTCGCCCAGGAACGGAGGCCGCAGGGCCACGGGCTGGTCGATGCGGAAGCGGTGCACGCGGGTGCGGTGGTAGTGCAGGGCCTCCTCGGGCGAGACCCCGGGGAACGCGACCGGCCGCGGCGCCGACTCGGCGGGCCGCTGGGCCAGCGCGTACAGCACCAGCAGGGTCACCAGGTTGAAGGGCAGCGCCAGCAGGCTCAGCCCCAAAGGTGCCAGCCAGCTCGCCAGGGCCACGCTCGCGAGGCCACAGGCGAAGGCGCCGCCCGCGGCCACCGCCAGGCTCGCCCGGCCGGCCACGTAGAACACCCCACCCAGCGCCACGGCGGTCATGATGAAGTTGAAGCCGATGTAGGCGCGGGCGCTGTCGGGCATGGCCCCCGCGAACACGACGCCCTCGACGAAGAGCGCCACGGCGTAGCCCACCACCGCGTGCACGGCGGCGATGCGGCTGTAGGCCACGAGCCCCGCCAGCACCACCAGGCCGGCCGGCCACCACGGCACGAAGAACACCGCGCCCAGGGCCTGCAGGAAGCCGCCCACGGGGCCGGTGGCCTCGGCCGCCAGCACGGGCGCCGCGACGTCCACGCCCAACACACCGCCCAGGTAGGGCGCGACGGCCATCACCACCCACGCGACGAACACGAAGGGCAGCGACAGGGCCGGCAGGCGCAGGTGGTAGCTCAGGGCGCCGCTCAGGGCGACGTGCATCAGCACCACCAGCACAGCCGCCGCGGCGGCCAGCGTGAGGGCGCCGGCGCTCAGCTCACTCACGGCCCCGCCCAGGGCCAGGAACACCAGCAGCGCGTTGTAGCCCAGCAGGCCGCCGCGCACCGCCTCGCGGTCCATCTGCAGCACCAGCGCCAGCCCGTTGGCCGCCAGCACCCCCGCCAGGCCCCACAGCCCCACCCGGGGCACGTACAGGGTGGCGATGAGCAGGGCCAGCCCCAGCGCGGGGCTGCGGGCGAAGAGCACCTGTGTGTAGCTGTTGAGCGTCCCCTCGACGGTGGCCGTCAGGGCCGGCGGCAGCGTCGCCCAGCGCAGGGCCGGGCGCCGCTCCGCCGCCTCGACGGCGCCGCTCAGGGCGACGGGGGCCCGCGTGGCCCAGGAGTCGACAGACATGACACACCCCTCCCCCGCCTGCTAGTGCAGCCGGCCGTCGGGCCCGACCGCAGGGGTCGCGCCGGTGAGGCTGGGCAAGGCGCCCGTCAGGCGCGGCAGCGCCACCGTCTGTGCCCGCGGCGTCGGCGCCGTGGGCTCAACCCCGGGCACGCTCGCCGCGCCCTCGACCCAGTCCGGCACCACCTCACCGCGCACCAGATCGTCCAGGGTCTCGGCCGACTTGATGACGCCGTGCTGGCCGTCCAGGCCGATCATCGTCACCGCGGGGCGCAGGTGGATGAACTGCATGGACTGGGTGACGGCGTAGGCCCCCACCGGGCGGATCAGCAGCCGGGTGCCCACCGGCAGCGCCGGCAGCATGATGTGTTCGCGCACCACGTCGATGTTCATACACAGCGGGCCGAAGATCACCGTGGGCTCGGGCACGCCGTGCACCGGCGCGGTGGTCTCGACCTCGAAGTTGTACCAGAAGGCCGTGTAGAGCAGGTTCACGCCGGCATCCACCACCACCGCGCGGCGGCCGTCGGCCAGGCGCTTGTTGGCGATGACCGTGGTGATCAGCGTGCCGGCCTCGTCGATGAGCCCGCGGCCGGTCTCGGTGATCAGCGTCGGCAGCTCGTGCGCCGGGTAGTCCAGGTCGGCCAGCCCCTTGGTGAGCGCCTCGGCGTACTGCGCCAGGGACGGCGTGACCTGCTCGCCGGGCAGGTACTGGCTCTTGAGCCGGTTCTTGCTGGCGAAGCCGCCGCCCAGGTCGAGGTACTCGAGGGTGATGCCCAGCTCCGTGCGCAGGCGGTTGGCGAAGGCCGCCACCTTGCTGGCGCCGATGCGGTAGTTGTCGGCGTCGAGCACGAAGGTGCCGAAGTGCGCGTGCAGGCCCCGCAGGCTCATGCGGCCCCCCGCGGTGAGCCGGCGCACGGCGTCCCAGGCCTGGCCGTTGTCGAGGTTGAAGCCAAAGCGGTCCCAGCGCGGCGTGGTGCCCGTGGCCATGTTCAGGCGGATGCCCACCTGCGGGAACAGCCCGTGGATCTTCGACAGCTGCTCGATACGCGCCAGCTCGTCGAAGTGGTCGATGTTCACCAGCGCGCCGCCCTTCAGGGCCGCCAGCAGGGCGGCGTCCTCCTTGTGCGGGCCGTTGAACACCACCTTGTGCATGGGCACGCCGTTGCGCAGGGCCTTGTTGACCTCCATGCCGCTGACGGTCTCGGCCCAGGCGCCCTCCTTGTGATACACGCGACACACCGCGTCCAGGTAGCAGGTCTTGTAGGACCACGCCGGCTGCACCTTGGGGTAGCGCCGCGCCAGCTCGTCGCGCAGCGCGCGGTAGCGGTGCTCGATGGTGCGCTGGCTGTAGACGAACAGCGGCGAGCCGTAGGCCTCCACCAGGGTCTCGACGGGCACGCCGTCGATGGCCTCGGTGGGGGTCAGGCTGGGCTGGGTGCCCATCTTGTTCATCAGCCCGGAGCGGTGCCGCAGCAGGCTCGGGCGGGTGTAGGCGGGCTTGGCGGTGGGGGTGTGGGTCGTGGTGGTCATGCCGTGTGCCTCGTGGTCTGAGTGTTCGGGTGCAGCTCGCCCAGCGTAGACAGCGGGGCGAAGTCTGAGATGTGTACGAGCTGGTTGACGCTGGCCCGCACGAAGGCGGCCCCGACCACGTAGTCGAGGTTCGGCGCCACGGGCTCCCCCGCCGACAGCCGCACCGCGGCCATGGGCAGGTTGTTCTACGCCCCCGCCGACAGATCCACCCACGCGGGGAAGCGCGGGTTGACCTCGAGCAGGTGGTAGCCGCCGTCGGCGTCGCGGAGCACCTCGACCTCGCAGGGGCCGCGCCACTTGAGCGCGCGCATCACCTGGCGGGTGATGGCCATCAGCGGGCCGTCCTGCACGGTCACGCCGGCCCAGCCCTTGCCCTTGTCGGTGGTCATCAGCTTCTTCATGGGCACGGCGCCGATCAGGCCCCCCTGCCCATCGCCCACCGCCGCCACACACAGGTCCTCACCCGGGATGTAGCGCTGCGCGATGATGGGCAGGCCCCACTTCGCCGCGAGCTGGTGGAAGGCCGTCACCGCCTCGTCGAGGGTGTGACAGATCTCGGCGCCGTAGAACACACCCTTGATCACCACCGGGAACCCGATGCTGGGGCGCAGGCTGTACAGCTCGCTGGCCTCGAAGAGCGGCGCGCTCTCGGGCACCGACACGCCGTGCTCGGTGCGCAGCTCGTCCAGCCGAGCCTTGGCCCGCTGGTCGTACTGGGCCCGGGACGGCAGGAAGGTGCCGATGCCCATCGCCCGCAGGGTGGCCTCCTGGTCGAGGTACGCCGGCAGCTCACTGTCGAGGGTGGGGATCAACACATCGAGCCCCACGCTCTGCTTGATGTAGGCCAGCCGGTCGAAGATGGCGCTCCGCCCCGCCGAGGGGTACGGGATCATGTACGCCGCGTCCACGAGGCCCGGCAGGTACACGCCGGGATCCAGGGCGTCGTAGGCCAGGCCCACGATGCGGCCCTTGAACAGCGGATCGGCGCGCAGCGCGCGGATGACCGCCACGCCGGGGCCCGGGTTGTCGGTCGCGTTCAGGCCGGTGACGGCCACGGTGCCAGTGTAGGGGCGCATGTCAGTCCCCTCAGGCCAGCTGGAAGTCGGTGGTGAGCAGGCCCTGGTCCTTGAGGGACTGGGCGAACTCCAACACATCGCGGCTCAGATCGGCGTCCGTCACCTGGAAGTGATCGCCCAGGGTGTCCACCAGCGCCGCCAGGCCCTGCCCGTCGCGGATGCCCTCGAGGAGCACCCGGCCGACGGGGTTGACCGAGAAGGTGGCGCCGGTGCGCGGATCGAACACGAAGCCGCTGGGGCTGATGGCCAGGCTGAGCAGGGGGTTGGGGGTACTCATGGGGGGCTCCTTTTTGTGTGGGGCGCCTGAGCGCCGCCTTCACCCTGTCCGACCCGTGGGCGCCGCGTTCGTGCGAGGCGGGGGCACGTTTCCTCGCCGCCCGGGGCGCCGGGCCTGCCAAAAACCGACGCCAAGCCACTGTTTTGAAAGCGCTTCTGACACAGCGAAGGCGATGCGTTTCTTTGGGCGCGGGCGCCGCGGCGTGGGCGGCAGCGCCCGCCTGTGGCAGACTCTGCGGCCCCGCCGGCTCCACGGCGGGTACCCGCTGCGAGGACCCCCCATGGATCGCTTCCACGGCATCAGCCCGCTGATCGTCGCCCGCTTCGAGGCCCGCTACCTGGCGCTGCTGGCCGCTGGACACACCGCGTCCCAGGCGCAGGCGGCCCTGGCGCCCGCCCTGCAAGCCGAGGGCGTCGCCCCCGAGGTCTTCTTCGTGGTCCTGGCTGATCTGGCGGGGCTGGAGGCGGCGCGCCCGGCGCCGACCTACGCCGGGCCGGTGGCCGTCGCCCTGCAGCCGCAGCCCGCGCCGGACGCCGCGGCCCTGCTGGCGGGCGCCCCGCTGGCCGGGCTGACCCTGCCGCAGTTCGCGCACCTCGCCGCGGCGCTGCACCGGGGGGATGATCGCGCCGAGGCGCTGGCGGCGGCTGGGTTGGATGAGGGGGGGTGGGCCCGGGCCAAGGACCGCTGGGAGGCGGCCCTGAGCGCTGACGGGAGCCTCGCGCTCCCTCGGGCTTATGGCGACGCCTTCGTCGCGGGGCTGGGCGACGCGCTGCACCGGCTGGCGCCAGGGGTCGCGGACACCTGAGCGGGCGCGCGCGCCGCGGGGGGGCTCAGCGCACCCGGGTGAGGCGCCAGGCCTGACCCAGGTAGGGGCCGCAGTCCACCAGGCGGGGGCGGGCCAGATCGCCGTCGGCGGCGGTGTCGATGCAGCGACCCTCGCCCTGCCACATGTTGGTGATGCGCACGTAGCCGCGGCCGTCGGGGGTCAGCCGGAAGATCTGCCCGCTGTACTGGTTGCACTCGATGACATGCAGGCGGCTCGACACCTCGCCCTCGTTGATGGTGTCCAGGCAGAACCCATCGCCCTGCAGGGCCGTGGACAGCCGGAACCAGCCGTCGCCCTGGGGGCGCACGTGCCAGACCGCGGCGTCGTCGTCGCAGGTCCCCAGCACGCTCTCCTCACCCGGCACGGCGCGCACACACTGGGCTTCGCCGGTGAACAGGCTGGTCAGCCGGTACACAGCGCCGGGCACGTAGCCCTCCACCGGCTCGACGGTGGCCTGGGTGAAGAAGGGCGGCAGCCCGCGACCCCCGAAGCCGTCCACGATCACGTCGTAGGCGCCGGGCTCGAGCCGCAGGGTCAGCCGGGGACACACGGTCTCGGCGTCGTCCACCCGGCGCAACACCTCGCCGCCCCGCCGCAGCGCGAGCATCGGATCGCCGACCCCGTCGCAGCCGCCCGCCTCGTCTTGCACCGACAGGGTGACCTCGCTGCGGGTGTCGAGCTGCAAGCGCAGCCGGGCGCGGCCCCCATCGGCGAAGCCGTCGCTCCGCCGCGGCTCGCCATCGCTCAGCTCGTCTTCGGCGTCGGTCAGCTCGAACTCGATCAGGGCCGGGAAGTCGCCGTCGGCCACGGTGTCGTTCCAGCAGCCGCCCGGCCCCCAGCCGAACACCGTGGCGTGCTCGTGGTTGCCGTTGGGCTCGGCGCCGCACCAGCCCAGGTAGTCCAGGCTCGCCCCGCTGATGCGCTCGAAGGCCTCGGGGCCGTCGCCGGTCCGCCGCACGCCGATCAGGGCCACGGTGCCCTCGCCGAAGTGGTCGGCCAGGAACGCCTGCTCCTCAGGGCTGTCGATCTCGGCGAGCTGAGCGCCGCGCAGATCAGCCCGCATCCGGTGCACCAGGGCCGTCGTCCGAGACTCATCCAGCAGGTACGCGCTGCGGCCATCGGGTGAGGCCACCGCGCCTGCCGGCAGCGCACAGCGGCGCAGGGCGAGGTCGATGCGGGCCTCGGCGGTCTCCCCCGCCGGGTCGGTGACCCGCAGCACGACCTCGCGCCCTCGGCGATCGCCGCCGAGCAGCTCGACGACCTCGCCCTCGCCCAGCACCTGCTCGCCATCGACCTGCCACGCGTAGGTCAGGGGGTCGCCGTCGGGATCCGCAGCCACGGCCCGGAGCGCCGTGCGGCAGTCCGTCGCGAAGTTGGCGGGGGTCGTGTCGATCCCCTCGATGCGCGGGGCGCGGTTCATGGGCTCGGGCTCGGGCTCCGGCTCCGGCTCGGGCTCGGGCTCCGGCTCAGGCTCGGGCTCCGGCTCCGGCTCGGGCTCGGGCTCCGGCTCCGGCTCCGGC
>JAUHVS010000324.1 GCA_030424955.1 bacterium
GGTCGGGGCCGCGGCGCTCGGCGGCGCGGTGCTGGCGGGTGACGCGCTCGGCGGCGGCTTGATCCCCCCGCGGAGGGCCCCGACGTCCGCGCGCGGCCGCCGGGCGCGGGTGCCCGGGGGCGGCGCGACCGGGAAGCGCAGGCCCTTCAGCGAGCGCTTCGCCCGGGTCCGAGGGGCCGCAGGCGGCACCGCGGGCGCCCGCACGATCCACCGCCGCCCCTCGCGGGCCAAGGTCCACAGCGACGGCCCCCACGGCCCCACCTGGGTCGCCCACAGCGCCCCCTTGGGCACCTTGGCCTGCCCGCTCACGTCCCCCGGATACAGGCCGTCCTCCCGCGCCGTCAGGCTGCCGTCCTCCGCCGCCTTCAGCCGCAGCGCGCGGTACTGCTGCGGGTTGAACACGCCCTGCGCGCCCTCGCCCAGCGGCCGCGCGCCCCCGGGGCCGTACAGCGTCTGCCCGTCGAGCTGCACGGGCGCGGCCCCCAGGCCTTGCCAGATGGGCGCCTGCGGGCGCGCGGCCGCCAGGGCGGCGATGGCGGGCGGCGTGTCCACGGGCCGCGGCGGGTAGCCGGGCCAGATCTCGTAGACCCGCACGCCCGTCGCGTGCATGGCGATCAGGCGGCTGCGGCCCTGCCCCCAGCGGGTCAGCGTCGCCCAGGTCATCGGGGGCAGCCGGTCGGTGCGCTCGGCGTGCGCCGGCAGCGGCGCGAGCTGCACCACCCGGTCGCGGCACACCACGGCAGCGACGCCCGGATCGCCCTCCGCCGCCTCGCCCGCCGCCGACACCCGATCGGCCACCAGCAGCTGGTCACAGCCCTTGAGGGCCCGATCGGGGCGCAGCCGGCCGCGGTGCTTCGGGTACGGGTGACCCCAGGTGGCGAAGACGCCCCCCGCCGGCTGCGCCGACAGCAGCAGCGAGGCCCCGCCCACCCGCAGGAGCGCGCGGCCCTCGCCCACGGCCGGCAGGCTCGCCCGCTCCAGCCGGGGGCCGATGCCCTCGAGCCAGGTCACCAGCCGCCAGCGGTCCCCCTCGCGCACGGCGAGCTGGTGGCCATCAGCGTTGGGCACGTCGGCCGCCAGCAGCGCCGTGGGCGTGCCGGTGAGGCGCACCGCGCGGCCGGCGGGGTGCAGCGCCGGGCGCACCAGCGGCCCCCGGGCGCCCCGCTGGCGCAGGGTGTCGAAGCGCTTGTAGAGGAACGCGCAGTGCTCGGCCGACACCGCCGGCTCCAGGGTGATCCAGCCCTTCGCCACTGCGAACATCATGGCCAGCCGAGACTTCGCGATGGCGTCGCCCGCGTCCGGGCCGCTGGGCCGCGGCCAGCGGGTGAGCTCGCCCCGCCCGATGACCTGGGCCAGCGCCAGCGCCACGTTCGACCACGGCCCCTCGGCCAGCCACCGGCCGTTGACCCGGAACATGTTGGCCACGCCCGCCAGGCGGTAGTGGCGGCGGTCGTTGGGCGCGCGCAGCAGCACCACCACCTCCTCGGGGCGGCCGGTCTGCCACAGCGTGGCCGGGCGGGCCGCGCCGCTGGGCCGCAGGGGCTTCACCGGGCCCCAGGTCAGGTCGATGTGGCAGCGGTCCAGGTAGCGGTCGGCCAGGGCCAGGGCCTCGTCCACCCGCTCGGGGGACCACAAGCTCAGATCCTCGGCGTAGAGCGAGATGGGCAGCTCGAGCCGGGCCGGCGCCGCGGGCGACGCTGAGGTCGGGCCGGCCAGCGCCGGCAGGGCGAGCAGGCTGGCGAGCAGCGCGATGAGCAGGGCGAGCGGCCGCCGGGGGGTGTGCGTGTGCATGGCCGGCCCGACGGCGAGCGCCCCGCTCGATTCAGCCGGCCCGCCCCTCGGCGCCCCAAGCGGCCCGCGCGACGGGCCTCGCGCCCCTCGGCGGGCTCTGCGATGCTGCGGCCCCATGCGCTACGCCCTCCTCCCGTGCTTGCTCCTCAGCCTGCTGCCTTTGGCCTGCCAGGTCGACGATCCCGTGCTGGCGGCCGACGGCGGCGGCCCCGACCTGGGCCCGCGCTGCGAGGCGGCGGCGGACTGCGACGACGGCGATCCCTGCACCCGCGACACCTGCGTGGCGGGGCGCTGTGTGGTCGGCCGCGCGCCCCAGACCCCGCTCTCGGTGCTGGGCACCGTGCCCGTCGAGGGCGCGCTGGCCGGGCTGTGGCTGCAGGGCGACCAGCTGTGGGTGAGCTGGCGCGACGACCGCGCCTCGGGGCTGACCACCTGGGACCTGACCCCCCTGCCCGCCGCCCTGCAGACCCAGCGGCGGCTGGCCGAGGCCGACGAGGGCGCCTTTGGCCCCGTGGCCGTCGTGGAGGGCCGCGTGTATGTGGGCGAGGCCCCCGCGCGGGTGCGCGCCCTGGACGCCGACGGCGCCGCCCTGGGCGTGCAGCGCACGAGCGACCCCGTGCAGGCGCTGACCCCGCTGCCCGGCACCCAGCGGGTGGTGGCCGCGGTCTTCGGCAAGGGCCTGGAGGTGCTGGGCTTCGGCAACCCCGCCGAGCCCCGCCGGGTCGCCCGCCTCGACACCCCCGGCCGGGCGCTGCAGGTGGTCGTGCGGCCCAACCGGTGGTACGTCGCCGATGGCCTGGGCGGCCTGCTGCAGATCGACGCCCGGGACGTGGCCGACCCCCGCCGGCTGCCCGATCCCGTGCCCACCGCCGGGCGGGCCGTGGGCCTGGACGAGCGCGACGGCCGGGTGCTGCTGGCCGAGCACGGCGCGGGCGTGGGGGTCATCGATCTGCTCGCCGATCCCCGCCCGGCCCGGCTGGCGACCCTCACCCCCGGCGCGCCGGTGCACGCCGTCGCCTTCGTCGATCCCCGCCTGGCGGTGGCGGCCGGCGACACCAACGGGCTGCTGCTCATCGACCTGCTGCGCCCGACCGAGCCCACGCTGTGGGGCAGCGTGGGGCTGCCCGCGGCCGCCACCCACCTGAGCCTCGACGGCCACCGGGTGGCGGTGGGGCACGGGGGCGGCGTGACCCTGCTGGCCGTGACCTGTGCCGCGCCGCCCGAGGTCGACGGGGGCGTCGACGGCGGGCTCGACGGGGGGCTGGACGCGGGCCGCGACGGCGCGCCCTGACCACAACTCAGCGGGTGGCGGGCGCCTCGCGCAGGGCGCGGTCCACCCAGCGGCGCACCGATCGGTCGGGGTGATCCACGAAGCGCTCGGCGATCACCCGGTGCACGGGCCGCAGCTCAGCCGCCTCGAGCGCCGCCTCGACCAGCCGGCGGTCCTCGCTCGGGCAGCCCTTCAGCGCCTGGGCCAGCACCGCCAGCGTGCGGTCATGCCCCGCGTGCCCCAGCACCCGCACGCTCGTGATGGCGGCGTCGCAGTCCGGCGGCGTGCTCGCCAGGCGGCCGGCAAGCTCAGCCTGCGCGATCTGGCCCCCCCCGGCCTGCACCAGCGCGGCGAGGATGCGGCCGCGCCGGTGGCGGCTGGTCTCTTCGCCCAGCGCGCGGGTCAGGGCGGCCTGGGACTCGAGCCCCGGCCGCGCCGCCAGGGCCTCCACCAGCGCCATGCGGGCGGCGTCGGCCTTCTCGCCGTCGAGCCCCCGGGTCAGGGGGCGCAGCGGCGCCCCCGGCGGCCACGCGGCGACCACCGCCGTGCGCTCGTCGGGCGCCCCGGCCACCAGGATCTGCGCCCGCCAGGCCTGCAGATCCGGGTGCTCGACCGACCGCAGCGCCCGCAGCAGGCCGGCCACCGGCGCGCCGGCCGCCCACAGGGCCCGCGCCTGCGCCACCACGGCGGCGGGCGGCACCGGCGACCCAACAAACACGTTGAGTTCCGAGGCGTTGCGCACCTGCGAGAGCGCGACCTGCCCGGTGGCCCCCCCCACCGCCGCGATCACCGTGAGGGCGTCGACGCGCTCAGCGGGCGGCCGCTCCGCCAGCCCCGCGAGCAGGCGCACCGCCACCCGCGGCCAGGCGGGGGCCTCCGGCGCCACCGCGCGCAGGGCGCGCAGCACCGCGGGCGCTGGCTCCTGCGCCACCCGCTGCGCGGCGAGCTGTGGGCCCAGCGCGCCCGCGCTCGCGGCGAGGGCGGCGCCCCAGCCCCGCACGGCCGGCTCCGGGGCGGCCATCAGGGCCGCGAGGGCCCCGGGCACCACTGGCGCCGCCCACGCCCCCGCGGGCCAGCGCGCCGCCTGTTCCAGGTCGACCCGCGCGGTCGCCGGCCCCTGTGCAAGCGCCACCAGCCACGCGCGCAGGCCCGAGGCGGTGTCGGGCAGGGCCGCGGGCCGCACCGCCCCCAGCCCCTGCCGGGCCCGCGCCACGTGCCAGGCGTCGAAGTGCGCCCCCTCGCCCGCGGCGTCGAAGGCCTGCGCCACGGCGTCGAAGCGGCTCGTCCAGGCGTTGACGTCCCGGCCCCAGGCGTCGGCGGCCATCAGCACCGCCGCCCGATCGGCGTCGTCGCCGGCCCACGCCAGGGCCTCGGCCACCCCCCACCACACGCCGTCGTGCAGCGGGGCGTCGAGCCAGGGCCGCAGGGCCACGGCCACCGCCGGGCTGTCGGGCCAGGCCACCGCCTGCAGCCAGGCGGCGTGCTGCCACGGCGCGAGGGGCTGGGCCAGCCGGTCGCGGACCCCCGGCCACAGCCCGTCGCCCGCCACCGAGGCGCCCTGCGCCCGCAGCCAACGCACGAGCCCGGGCAGCGCCTGGGCGGGGCGGCGGCCCGGCCCCTCGAACACATACGCGTGCAGCCCCTCCTCGGCCGCGCCTACGGGATCAGCGAGCTGAACCGGGCGCCACTGCTGGGCCTGCAGGGCGAGGGCCCTTGGCGCCTCGGAGGGGGGCAGCGGCGCCGGCAGGCCCAAGATCACCGGGGTGCCGTCGAGGGTGACGGGCACCACCTCCACGCCGGGCCCCTCCCCCCACACGCTGTCGACGAAGCGATCCCGGCGCCAGGTGAGCACGTGCAGGTCGCTGGGCTGGGTGCCGTCGGTGTCGCCGACCACAAGCACCTGCTGCCTGGGCCCCGGGCCGAGCCACACCGGCGCCCACCAGCCCGCGTCGCGGTAGCCGCCGGTGATGAAGGGCGCCCCGAGGCGACGCACCGCGCGCCCCTGCAGCCCGTAGGCGTGCAGCTCGTCGGACCAGGTGCCCTCGCCCGTGCTCTCCTGCACGTGCACCACCCACTCGGCGGGCGGCTGGCCGTCGAGCTCGGCGCGCTCGACCCCGGCGATCCAGCGCTCGCCCAGGCCGTGCAGGCGGGCGTCGCCGGCCCGCACGAGGCCATCCCGGCGCGCGACGGCCTGCGGGTTGAAGATCACCTCGGCGGGGGGTGGGGCCCACAGGCCCAGCCACAGACACAGGGTTGGGGTCCACATGCCGCGCATCGTGACCGCAGATCCGAGCCGACGGAAGCCCGCCGTCGGCCCCCGCGCACCGTGATGGGCTGAAACGGAGCCACCGGTGCCGTATCGTGGGCGGGAACCGCGCGCCGTGACAGCGCGCACACAGGGGGGTGGCATGAAGCGAAGTGGAGCGAGCGCGGGGATCGCGTCGGCGGTGGCGTGGGCCTTGGTGGCGCTCACAGTGACCGGGTGCGTGGCGGGTGGCGGTGGCGGCAGCGATGACGGGGGCGCCCAGGCCGACGGCGCGGTCACGCCCGACAGCGGCGGCCTGCGGCTGGATGCCGCGATCCCAGACGCCAGCCAGGACGCTGCGGTGGACGCCATGATCGAGGCCGACGCCTGCGTGCCTTCGGGGGACGAGACCTGCAACGGCCTCGACGACGACTGCGACGGCACGACCGACGAGGGCTTCGCCGGACTGGGCGACGGGTGCGCTGTCGGCGAGGGCGTGTGCGCGGCCCAGGGCACCACGGTGTGCTCGGCGGACGGCGCCCAGGTCACCTGTGACGCGCTGCCGGGCCCCCCCGCCGACGCCGAGGCCTGCAACGGCCTCGACGACGACTGCGACGGCGACACCGACGAGGGCTTCTCGGTGGGCGTCTTCTGTCAGCTCAACGAGGGCGAGTGCAACAGCCGCGGGGTCGAGGTGTGCACCGCCGACGGCCTGGGCACCGAGTGCGACGCCGCGCCCATCACCATCGAGGCCGAGCGCTGCGACGGCTTCGACAACGACTGCGATGGGCTGGCCGACGAGGGCATCGACCTGGGGGGCATCTGCGACGCCGGCGTGGGCCTGTGCCGCCGCGGCGGCTTCGTCGAGTGCGACGAGGCCGGCAACGTGTACTGCACGGCCACGCCCGGCCAGCCCCGGGCCGAGGCCTGCAACGGCTTCGACGACGACTGCGACGGCATCGCCGACGAGGACTTTGGCGCTGAGGCCTGCGAGGCGGGCGTGGGCGCCTGCCGCCGCGAGGGCCAGACCCTGTGCCAGGAGGACGGCAGCCTCGAGTGCAACGCCGTGGCCGGCGAGCCCGCCATGGAGCTGTGCAACGGCATCGACGACGACTGCGACGGCGAGGCCGACGAGGACTTCGGCGGTCAGGCGGGCGGCCCGTGCCAGAACGGCGAGGGCGTCTGCGCGCGCTTCGGCACCTTCGCCTGCGCGGCGGACGGGCGCTCGGTGATCTGCGACGCCGATCCCGCGGGCATGCCCGCCGGGGCCGAGCAGTGCAACGGCGAGGACGACGACTGCGACGGCACCGTGGACGAGGCCGTCGAGGGCGTGGGCGTGGTGTGCAACGAGATCGAGCTGCAGCTCTGCCAGGCGGGCATCACCGCCT
>JAUHVS010000325.1 GCA_030424955.1 bacterium
CGTGCTCGACACATGGTTTTCATCGGCCCTCTGGCCGTTCTCGACCATGGGCTGGCCGGAAAAGACGCCGGAACTGGCACGCTACTATCCCACTGACGTGTTGGTCACCGGCTTCGACATCATCTTCTTCTGGGTCGCCCGGATGATGATGATGGGCCTCGAATTCACCGGCACCGAGCCCTTCCACACGGTCTACATGCATGCCCTCGTCCGTGACGAGAACGGGCAGAAGATGAGCAAGACCAAGGGCAATGTCATCGATCCTCTGGTGCTCATCGACACCTATGGGGCCGACGCGACGCGCTTTACACTCGCTGCCATGGCGGCGCAGGGTCGCGACATGCGCCTCGCCATCAGCCGTGTCGAGGGCTATCGCAACTTCGTCACCAAGCTCTGGAACGCCGCGCGCTTCCTCGAGATGAACGCCTGCCAGCGCGTGCCGGGCTTTGACCCATCGCGAAACCGTCTCGCGGTCAATCGCTGGATCGTGGGGGCAACGTCCCGGGCTGTGGCAAGCGTTACGGCGCACCTGGAAACCTTCAAGTTCAACGAAGCCGCAAATGCTGCCTATGATTTTGTCTGGGGGACATTCTGCGACTGGTATGTTGAGCTTGCCAAACCGGTGCTGCAGGGCGAGGACGAGGTGGCAAAGGCCGAAACACAGGCCACAGCCGCGCATGTGCTGGATGACATCCTCAAGCTGCTGCACCCGTTCATGCCGTTCGTCACCGAAGAACTCTGGGCCGAGACCGGCAAGGTCGGCCCGGCGCGAGACCGGCTCCTCGTCATTTCAGACTGGCCGCGGTCCGACTTCGAGGATCCAGATGCGGATGCGGAACTGACCTGGCTGATCGAGGTGGTCACGGCCATCCGCTCGGTGCGCACCGAGATGAACGTGCCGGCCGGCGCGAAAATCCCGTTGCAGATCATCGGCGCGGGCGTTGACTCGGGCACTCGCGTCGAAAGCCAGTTGGCGACACTGATGCGGCTCGCCCGCCTCGAGACGGTGGACTACGCCTCGGACGTGCCCAAAGGGTCGGCGCAGATCGTCATCGGCGAAGCGACCTTCGCGCTGCCGCTCGCCGGCGCGCTCAAGCACGGGCTGCGCTGGACGCCGCTCATCGACCTGCGCCACCCCGACCTGCGGCGCTACCTGCTGCTCAGCGTGCCGGTGATGCTGGGCTTCTCGGTGGTGGCCCTGGATGACGGGGTCATCAAGCACTACGCGGCGGCCCTGGGCACCGGCGCGGTGGCCCAGCTCGATTACGCCCGCAACCTGATGAAGGTGCCCATGGGGGTGTTCGGGCTGGCGGCCGGGATGGCGGCGTTCCCGACCCTCAGCCGGCTGATGGCCCAGGGCCGCCTGGCCGACGCGTGGCAGGCGCTGGTGCAGGCCCTGCGCATGATGCTGTTGCTCGCCCTGGGCGCGCAGGCGGCGCTGACGGTGTGTGCCACCGAGGTCGCCGAGGTGATCTGGGGCACGGCGCGCTTCACCACGGTGCAGCTTGAGGAGATCGGCCGCTACACGGCGCTGCTCAGCCTGGGCCTGTGGGCGTGGTCGGCGCAGATGCTCGTGGCCCGCGGCTTCTACGCGCGGCAGAACACCTGGACCCCCACGCTGGTGGGCTCGGTGGTCATGGCGGCGGCCTTCCCGCTGTATGGCTACGCGGTCGGCCGGTGGGGGTCGACGGGCCTCGCCGTCGCGTCATCGATCACCATCTCGGTCTACATGGTGGTGCTCACGGTGTGGCTGCGGCGCACGCTCTCGGCGGCCCGCCTCGAGGGGCCGGGCCTGCTGGACGCGTTTGCGCGGCTGGTGCCGGCCTTGGCGGTCGCGGTGGCCGCGGGCGGGGGGCTGGGCGGTGTGCTGCCGCCGCTCCCGGCGCTGCTCCGCGGGGCGCTGACCGGCGGCACGGCGCTGGTGGTGTATGGCGGCGCGGTGTGGGCGCTGCGCGTGCCCGAGGTCATCACGCTGTGGGGCAAGGTGCGGCGGCGGCTGCCCGGCGGCCAGCGGGCGTAGCCCAGGCTACGGCTCGGGCAGCGGCTCGGCATGCACCCGTGGCAACAGACGCTGCACCTCGGCCGCCCAGGCGTCGTCGTCGTAGCCCAGGGCCCGCTGCACGGGACAGGTCCACAGGCGCCGGAAGGGGCTGCGGAGCCGGCGCCGGTGCCCGACGGCCGTGGCGTCCCCGTCGTTGGTACACGGCGCCTCGGGCACCGGGCCGATCCGCACGCCCGCCGGGAAGGGGATGCGCTCGGCGGCGGGCAGATCGGTGTCCACGTCGAAGAGCCGCGCGATGCGATCCGGCCGCACCCCCGTGGCAGCCGCCAGCGGGGCCAGGTGGTCCAGGGTCGCCTTGCGGCCGATGGCCTGTCGGGCCGCGATCTCGGCGGCGTCCAGCGGGCTGGGGGCGCTCGCCAGGGCGCGCCCCTCCAGCGTGTGGACGGCCGCCTCGACCCGCTGACGGAAGCTGGCGTAGGCGTCGCGCCGTAGCTTGGCGGGCGACACGCCAGTGCGCTCGACCACGTGGTCCAGCCCGACCTGCACCGGCTCACCCAGGCCGCGCAGGGTAGCGGTCGCCCGCAGATCGGTCAGCGAGACGTCGTAGGGCACGGACCGCGTGACCGTGCGCGGCGTGCGGACGGGCACCTGCTTCGTGCGCTTGTGGTAGGTGAACCCGTCGGGCACCCGCACGTCGCCGCACACCTGCTTGAACACATAGCCGGGGCAGGTCCAGGTCTTGCGACGGAAGGGCGGCGGCTCGACCCGGCAGACCTTGATGCGTTTGCACTGGTAGTCGAGCTTGAACTTCGGCGTGGCGTCGCTCCAGGTGCGGGTCACCGTCTGCGTGTCGTACACGGTCTGCGTCTCGGTGCGGGTGCGCCGTTCCGTGCGGGCGCCGCACGCTTGGAACGCCACGTCGAGGGTGGCGTGGGCGCCGTCGGCCGGCCCGGTGTAGGTCGCGAAGACCTCGCGGGCGGCGTCGGCACAGGGACCCGTCACCTGGCCAAGGGCGATGCGGATCGGCGGCAGGGCGGCGGGCTGGGCGAGGCGGGCCAGCGCGGGGTGCTCTGCCTTGAAGGCCAGGGCCAGCCGCGCGCACACGGCGGCCAGGTGGGGGTGGCTGTCAGCCAGCGCCAGCGCAGCGGCGGTCTGCCGGCGCGCGAACCCGGCGCGCGCGGCGGCGCGGCGCGGGGCGACGTCGGGGTGGGACGTGCCAAAGGGTAGCAGCGCCTGGGTGGCCTCGTTGGCCTCGGCCCACGCCTCCTGGGCGATGAGCGCGTCGATCTGGGGCAGGAGCGACTCCGCGATGGGCCACAGCAGCCGCCGCAGGCGCCCCGAGCGCCCCTTGGCCCGCTTGCGGTAGTGCAGGGTGAGCAGGGCAAGCCGGTCGAGGGTGACCTGCAGCGGTACCGTGTGGGGGCCCAGGTCGAGGCCGACGATCTGGCGCAGGGCGGCCTGGGCAAGGGGCGTCGCACCGCGGATCAGGTCGCGGTCCTCGAGGTAGGCAGGGCGCCAGCGCGAGGACAGCGGATCCTGCACGAACAGCGGGAACACCAGATCGAACGCCAGGGCGCCGGCGCGCTGGTCGATCAGGGCCTTGGCCCGCGCCAGCGCCTTCGGGGCGAGGCGGCCCACGACGGCCTCCAGGCCCGCGACGGCCCGCTGACGCTGGGCCTGGGCCGCGTCGCTCTGGTCGGGGCGCAGCCGGTACCAGGCGTTGTAGTAGTGCTGCGCGGCCTGCCCGGTCTCGCCGTCGGCCAGGGCGGCGTCGCCGCGTTCGAGGCGACCGGTGGGTGTGTGGGGGGCCGCGCCGCACCCGATGAGGCAGGCGATGGCGATGGCCAGGCAGGTTGGCTTCATGGGGCGCACGGTAGCCCACCGCTGGCCCGCTGACCACGGCGCGGCCCCTCGCGAACGGGATGGGTCGGGCGTGGGACCGGGTGCCGGCCGGCGCAGACCCTCTGTCCCGACAGCCCGTCGACTGGCCCGGTCTCAAGGGCAGGGCGGGGCGTTGGGGCTCGCGGCCCGGCGCGCTGGGTCGCACAGGGGTCGGTTCGGGCTGCGCCTATTGGCTGACGGTTGTGCTTGGCAGGGTCGGCGTTTCGTCGTGCAACGGGCGAGCCCTGCTCACGGAGAGACCCATGCCTCGCGCCCTCGCCCTGACCGTCGCGGTCGCCCTGGCCATCGCCCCGCTTGGCTGTACGCGCTTCAGCCAGATGCCCTCGCTCGCCAGTGACTCCGGCAACTCGGACTCCGGCAACTCGGACTCGGGCAACTCCAGCGACAGCAACCTGGGGGACGGGAGCAACTCCAACTCCGAGACCGAGGAGGGGGCGACCATCGGCGCGGTGGTCCTGGTGGTCGCCGGCCTGGGCGCCCTGCGTCAACTCTGCGCGTGACCTGGGCGGGCGCCTGATCCGCGGGCTCGTCGGGGATCTCCGGGGCGAGGTGCTCGCCGAGGACGGCCGCTCGCTGGCGTGGCGCTATGGCACCCTCGACCGGCGGGATCTGTTCGTCTACGACCTGCAGCTGACGCCCCGGGAGCGGCGGCTGCTGCTCGCGCGGCTGTGGGTGCAGCTGCGAGACGGCGGCCACACCGAGTACTCGTTCTTCTCGGTCAACTGCGCGCGGCTCACCCACGACACGCTGCGGGCTGTGCTGCCCGAGCTGGCCCGCCGCCCGGGCTGGTTGCGCGCCCGCCTGCCCCCGGCGTATCCACCCCGGCTCGATGCGTTCCCGGCGTACGCGATCCTGCCCAGCGGCTCGAACCGGGTGACGGTGGCCGGCGGCTTCGACGGCGCGCAGGTGGTGACCCGGCTGCGGCGGGGGGTGGTGGACGAGCAGCCCGGCGAGGCCCGCGCCGTGTCGCTGCGGCGCTCGGCGCGCTTCGAGTTCCTGGTGACCGAGCTCGCCCTGGCGTGGCCCGAGCCGGGCTGGCCCGCGGTGCTCGACACCCGGTTCACCCCGCTGTCGAGCGTCGATCACGGCACCCACGTGCGCACCGTGGACGGCCCGCTGGGCGCCCGCTCCGATCTGTTGGTCGACACCGGTGTGTTCAGCTCGCCGGCCAACGACGTTTGGGTCGGCGGCTGGCTGCGGGTCGGCGGCGGCCTCACCCTGGCCGCGGCGGAGGACGACACGGCCTTCTTGGTCGTCGGGGTCGATATGCAGGTGTGGGGCGAGCAGGGCGACGCGCCCTCGGCCGACCCCCTCCGCGGCGAGGCGGGCGGCTGGCTCGAGGCGACCACCCCGCTGTCTGGGCTGGCGCACCACCTGCGGCTGCGGGGCCGCTGGGCCCCCGGGTACGGCCTGACGGGCTACGGGTCGCGCGCGACCGTCGACGGGCGCCTGGACCTGCCGCTGAGCGGCCGGCTCGGGCGCATGCTCAGCCCGTATGGCGCCTAGCGCCACGGGGGCCCCAGCGCCGGCTGGGAGTCGGGGCTGGCGGTCAGCTTCTGAGGGGGGGGCCCCCATACACCGAGGGGCGCGACGGACCTGAGCGATCAGATCTCCATCGTCTTGTGGAACGTGAGCTTCGGGTACTGCTGGGCCGCGTAGTTCACCGCCCACTCGCTCTGCGCGACGTAGGTGAGGTTGCCGGCGATGTCGTAGTACAGCCGGTGCTTCTGCTCGGTGCGCAGCCGCTCCAACTCCTCGTCTGGGCCGGTGACCCAGCGGGCGGCCTCGAGGGCGACGGACTCAAAGGCCGCGCGCACCTTGTATTCGTTCTCGAGCCGGCTCGCGATGACGTCGAACTGCAGCACGCCCAGGGCGCCCAGGATGTAGTCCGAGCCGTCGATGGGCCGGAAGAACTGCGCGGCGCCCTCTTCGCTGAGCTGCTCCAGGCCCTTCACGAGCGCCTTGCTCTTGAGCGGGTCCAGCAGCCGCGCGCGGCGGAAGAGCTCAGGCGCGAAGGCCGGGATGCCCGTGAACTTCAGGGCCTCGCCCTCGGTAAGGGTGTCGCCGATCTTCAGGCCGCCGTGGTTGTGCAGGCCGATGATGTCGCCCGGGTACGCCTCTTCGGCCAGCACGCGGTCGCGGGCCAGGAAGGTCGTCGCGTTGCTGATCGACATCTCCTTGCCCTTGCGCACGTGCAGCATCTTCATCTTGCGGGTGTACTGGCCCGAGGTGATGCGCACGAAGGCCATGCGGTCGTGGTGGCGCTTGTCGAGGTTCGCCTGGATCTTGAACACGAAGCCGGTGAAGGCGGCCTCGTCGGGCTCGACCATGCGGCTGTTGGTGCCCCGCGGCTGAGGCGGCGGGGCGATCTCGACGAACTGCTCCAGCAGCTCGCGCACGCCGAAGTTGTTCACCGCGCTGCCGAAGAACACGGGGGTCTGCCGCCCCGCGTGGAACTCCGCGGGGTCAAAGGGGTCGAGCGCGCCCAGCAGCTCGACGTCCTCGCGCAGCTTGTTCGCCAGCAGGGTGCCCACCAGGCCGTCCAGGTCGGCCTCGTGAAGCAAAGCGCGCGCACGCGCATCCATGACGCCCTCTCCGTCCGGGACCTCCGGCGCAAGTCGGCCCAGTTCATCCTCGTTGAGCTTGACCCAGTGCGCCGCGTGGATGCGTTCGAGCAACGCGTCGCGGTCCCACCAGGGTTCGCGCAGGTTCACGTCCAGGAAGATGCGCACACCCGGCGCGGCCGCCAGGGCGTCCAGCGCCGCCC
>JAUHVS010000326.1 GCA_030424955.1 bacterium
GGAGACTTCGCGTCGTGAGGGCGGCGCAGGGCGGGGGTCGCCCGTGAGGGCTCGCGCCGGGCGGTCTCGCTGGGCGATCGGGTGGGGGCTGCTGACGGCGGCCCTCTGGCTGGTGTGGCTGAGCCCTGCCGCCGCACAAGGCAGCGCCCGTACGGCGCACTACGCGGTGGAGTGGGCCTCCGGCTTGGACGGGTTCGCGCAGGGGGTGGTGGACGAGATCGAGGGCTTCCACGACCGCATCTACGGTGAGCTGGGGCTGCCCGTCGAGCAGCCCATGACGCGGGTGGTCGTGGTGCGCGACGCAGACGCGCTGAACGCCCAGGCCCAAGCGGAGAACGGCGGCCGGCCACCGGAGTGGGCGGAGGGCCTGGCCTATCCCATGAAGCGGTTGATCTATGTGCACGTGGCGCGCGGGCCAACCGAGCTCGCGACGACCCTCAAGCACGAGATCAGTCACGTCGCCCTGGGGACCCTCGCAGGGGCCCACGCCCCCGTGTGGTTGTCGGAGGGCCTGGCGATCCTGCAGTCCGAGCCCATCGCCTTCGAGCGCATGTGGCTGCTGACCGAGGCGGCGACGATGGGCGCGCTGCACCCGCTCACCAGCCTCAGCGATGGCTTCCCCGCGGGCGGTGGCCGGGCCGGGGTGGCCTACGCCCAGTCCGTTCACTTTGTGGGCTACCTGCGTAAGCGCTTCGGGACCGACAAGTTTGCAGCCTTCCTGCAGGCGCTGAAGGCAGACGCCGCCGACTCGGCCGTGCCCCGGCCGGGTGACCTGGACGCGGCGTTCCGGGCCGCCTTTCGCCGTCCGATGGAGACGGTGGAGCGGGAGTGGCGGCAGTCGGTCGAGATGTGGTGGGGCTGGATCCCCGTGCTCTTCGGGGGGACGACGCTCTGGGTCTTGGCCACGCTGCTGCTGGTGGGCGCCTGGCGGCGCAAGCGCCGTGAGCGCGCGGATCGCATGACCGTCCTGCGCTCGTACGAGGCCGTGGAGATGGCCGAGGACATCGAGATCGCCCATCAGCTCGTCCCACCGCCTTCGACCTATGATCCGTACGAGGGTCGGCCGCCGACGATCCACTGAGCCCCTGACGCATCGTGGGCGGCGGCCTGAGCGACATCACGCAGCGATCATCGGCCGGATGCCATGGTCACGTGGCCGCGGCGTGGGCTGGGTGGGGTCAGGCTGGGGGGTGACAAGCACGCCACCCCGGGCGCAGGATAGACCCTGGGATCGGGTGGATGGCTCGCCAGCGCAGGGCGCTGGGACCGCAAGGGGGCCTGTGCGATGAAGGATCTGCCGCTCGGCGATGGTGAGCCCAGCTGGTCGGGTGTGACGCCGGCGCCACGGCTCGGGCCGGCCGTCGACGCGCGCGAGCGGGCCCGCCTGCGCGAGACCCTGGAAGCCTACGAGCGCGAGATCTCAGCGAGCGTGGACCCCCGCCGCCGGGCGGCGCTCAGCCATGAGGTTGGGCGCATTCACGAGGACGCCTTCGGCGACCAACGCCAGGCGATCCGGGAGTACCAGCGCGCCTTCCGAGCGGATCCCACACACCTGCCGACCCTGGTTGCCGTGCGGCGCCTGTTCGGGCAGGCGGGGAAGTGGGCCATGGTCGCGCGGGTGCTGGCCGCCGAGATCAAGGCCAGGCCGGGGCGCGAGGCGCGGGCGCGCTTGCTGTGTGAGCAGGGCGATCTGTTCTGGCTGAGGTTCAAGGACGCCGAGGGCGCGCGGCGGGCCTTTCAAGCAGCGGTCGAGCTGGCGCCCGATAGCCCGCGCGCGGTGGCCGGGCTGGCCCGAACCGCCGGGGCGGCCGGCGCGGCTGAGCAGGCGGGGGACGCGCTGCTGACCCTCTCCCGCTGGGTGGACGACGGCCGCGCGGCGGCGTCGCTGCGGGTGCAGGCGGCCGAAGATCTGCTGACCTCCAGACCCGAGCAGGCGGCCGCGTTGACGCGGGCGGCGCTCCGTGAAGGGGGAGCGCCTGCCCGAGGGTGGGCGGTGTGGGGCCGCCTGGGCGCTGCCGGCGGCGATGGGGTGGCCCTGGCCCGGAGCGCCGCGGCCGTCCGGGCGCCGGGGGCGCGGGCGAGCCTGTTGGTCGCCGCGGCGCGACAGGCGCAGGGGGTGGATCCGGCCCGCGCGCTGGGGCTGGCGGAGGAGGCCGCGGCGCTCGCGCCAGATGATCTCGCGGCGTGGGATCTCATCGCGGGCCTCGCCAGCAGCCTGGCGCAGTGGGGTGATGTGGCGCGCGCAGAGGAGAGGGCGGCGGCGGTCGCCCAGCGCCCCATGGATCGCGTGGACCGGCTCTGGCGGCTGGCGGACACCCGGTTGACCCGCCTGGGCGAAGTGGACGCGGCCATCGACGCGCTGCGGGCGCTCCTGGAGATCAAGCCGGGCTGGGCGCCGGCGCAGGAGCGGCTGGAGCGGCTGCTGGCCAGCCAGGGGGACTGGCAGGCGGTGGCGGACGCGCGCCGCGCCGGGATCGAGGTGTTGACCGACCCCCACGAGCAGGCGGACGCCTGGTACCGGTTGGGCGTGCTCTTGGAGGAGCACCTGGGAGACCAGGGGGCCGCGGCCGAGGCCTACCGCGCAGCGGTCGGCGCCCGCCCCGACTTCCATGACGCCGGCAAGGCGCTGGGCCGGCTGCTGCTGGCGAGCGGCGACTGGGTCGGCTACGCAGAGCTGCTCGAGGCCGAGGCCGAGCGGGCCGCCAGCCTCGAGGTGCGCATCTCGCTGCTCACGCGGGTCGCAGAGATCGCGGAGGAGCGGCTCGGCCACCCGGAGTGGGCGTTGGCGGCCTGCGACCAGATCCTGGCCGAGGACCCGGGCCATCGGGCGACGGCGGCACGGGCGGGCCGGCTGCTGGCGGGCCTCGGCCGGTGGGAGCAGCTGCTCGAGATCAATGAGCATGAGTACGAGGGCGCCTCAACCCTCGGGCACCAGCTGGCGCTGTTGGTGCGGAGCGCCGAGATCTGCGCCCGCGAGCTGGGGGACGGCGAGCGGGCGCTTCAGTACGTTGAGCGGGCCCTCGCGCTGGCGCCCCGCTACGCGCCTGCCCTCGAGCTGGCGACCGTGGTGCTACAGCGCCAGGGCGACTGGCAAGGGCTGGTGACCCTTATGCAGCGGCAGCTGGACGCGACGCCGGGCGGCGCAGCCCGGGCTCGGCTGGCCTTCCGGATGGGCGAGCTGCGGCGGGATCGCCTGGGCGACACCGCGGGCGCGCTGGAGGCCTTCGAGATGGCCCACGCCGCCGCGGGGGAGGACGTGTCGACGTTGCTCGCGCTCGCTGGGCTCTACCGGCAGCAGGGCGACGTGGCCGCTGAGCGCCGCCTGCTCGCCGCCGCCATCGCGCGCTGCGACGAGCCTGAGGCGCGCGCGCACCTCTTGTATCGCCAGGGTGAGCACGCCCGGACGGCCGGGGATCTGGGCGCAGCGGTCGACGCCTGGGAGCAGGCGCTGGCGGCTGAGCCAGATCACCGTGGGGCGGCCGTCGCGCTGCTGGGCGCCCTGCAGGCGTTGGGGGATGACGCGGGCGTGCTGGCGCTGCAGCGCAGGCTGGCGCGGTCCGCGACCGATCCGGGCGAGGCCGTGGTGCACTGGGCCGCCGTCGGGCGGGCCGGCCTGGAGACGCCGTCCGGGCACGATGACGCCATCGAGGCCTACGAGGCGATCGTCGCCCTGACGCCCGAGGATCTCGGGGCGTGGCTCGCGCTGGATCGACTGTACGCCGCGCAGGAGCGCTACGCGGACCTGGCGCGGGTGTACGGGGCGCTGGCCGACGCGATGCCGCCCGGGGCGCTGCGGGCCGAATGGCTGGCCCGGCGGGGCCGGCTGCGGCTGGACTGCCTGGAGGATCCAGGCGGCGCGCTGCGCGACTTCCAGGCGGTGCTCGCCCTGGTGCCTGATCACGCTGAGGCGCTGGCCCGCGTGGAGCGCGAGGCGGCGCGATCGGGTGACGTGGAGGGGCTGGCCGCGGTGCTCGAGCAGCGCCTGGCGACGGCCGGGAGCGACAAGGAGCGCGTGCTCGTGCTGGAGCGCGCCGGGGAGTCACTCTGGCGCGCGGATCGGCTCGAGGACGCAGCGCGCTGCTACAACGCGGTGGTCCAGCTCGACCCGGACTCCATCGCCGCCCTGCGCGCGCTGCGCACCATCTACCGCGATCTGGGGGAGACCGAGGCCTCAGCGCTGATGACCGAGGCAGAGGGCCGCCAGGCGCTGGATCCGCGCAACGCGGTCAAGCTGCTGCTCGAGGCGGGCTCGGCCCGCGAGGCGAGCCACCGAGATCCAGCGGGGGCCCTCGCAGATTACCGCGCGGCGTTGGCGCGCGACCCCGATGACGACGAGGCGCTGGCGTCCGTGCGCCGGGTGTGTGAGCGCACGGGCCGCTGGGCTGAGCTGGCCGAGCAGCTCGAGGCGCTGGCGGGCTTGCGAGGGGCTCAGCGCATCGAGCTCTGGCGCGAGGCGGCCCAGATCTATGCCAGACGGCTACACGACATGCCCCGCGGGCTCGCCCTGATGGAGCGGGCCGCGGCCGATCCGGAGGCGCCGCTGGCTGCGCTGCAGGCCCTGGCCGATCAGCGGGTCGAGTTGGAGGACTGGGAGGGGGCGGTCACCGCCTATGCTGCGGTGGTGGCGCGCGCCGAGGATGGGGATCTGCGGCGCGCCGTGGCGCTGAGGATCGCGGCCATTCAAGAGGACAAGCGCGCAGCCCCGGCGGACGCCGTGCCCTGGCTGGTGCAGGCCTTGGGGGACACCCCGACCGCACAGGACCTGCTGCGCCTGGCGCGCACGGCGCAGACCGCAGGCCTCATCCAGCAGGCGCGGGACGCGCTGGCGACCGCCTTGCCCCTCGCCGAGCCTGGGACAGTCGTGGGAGACGCCGTGCGGCAGGCCTTGGCGAGGCTCTCGCCGGATCCCGCGCTGCGCGTCGAGCTGCTGGCGGCCGTCGCGCAGCCTGAGGCGCCGCTGGTGACGGCCCGGCGGCTGGCGGACGCCGCCGCCGCGGTTGGAGACGTGCAACTGCTGGTGGAGGTCCTGGGGCGCTGGGCGGAGGGCGCGCGGGGGGCGGCGGGCAAGCAGATTCGGCGGCTGCTCGTGAACCGAGCCGGTGAGCTGGGGGCGTCCCCGGCCGCGGTGCTCCCGCACGTGGAGGCCCTGATCCAAGCTGATCCCGATGATGGTGGGCTCCGGCGCCTTCACGTGGAGACGCTGGCCGGCGTGCCAGGCGGCCTCGACCGGCGGGCGGCCGCGATCCGGTGGCTGTTGGCGCGCGATCCGCTGTCACGCGAAGATCTCGCCCAGCTGCGCGAGGTGGGGGCGTTGAGCGGCGACCTCGACCGGGTGCACGAGCTGGACAGGCTGATCACGGCCCTGGAGGTCGACGACGTCACGTCCTTCCGCAGCAACGTGACGGTCCGCCCCAAGCGGCCGCTCGCCGCCCAGGATCGGCGGCTGATCTGGGGCGACGCTGGCCCCGCTGTGTGGGCCGACGTGCTGTCTCGGGTCGCGCAGGGGTTGCCGGGCGTCTTCCGAAGCCCCGCCGTGGCGGCGCGGGCTGCCCACGGCGCGCTGCCGGACCTTGCCCGTGAGGTGGCAGCGGACGTCGGCGAGGCGGTGGGCGGTGTGGTGCTGGACGATCTGCCCCTGGGCCAGGTGGAGCACGTCGGGCACACGCTGCATGTGTCCCGCGGGCTGGTCGAGTACCCGCCCGCTGAGCAGCGTTTCCTGCTGGGCACCGGTCTGGCCTTGGCCGGGCGTCAGCTCAGCTGGCTGCCGCGGTGGTCGGCGGCTGGCCTCGACGAGCTGCTGCAGGCGTTGGTCGCGGCCGCCGCGCAGGCGCCGGGGAGCCCCGAAGCGCAGGGCGTCCTGCCGGGGATGCGGCCTCAGCTGGCCCGCATCGGGCCCGACGTCGATCGGCTGTCGCAGCTGATGCAGTCGCGGTCGGTGGCGACGGCACGCGACGAGATCCTGGCCTGTGCCCATCGGGTGGGGCTGTTGGTCTGCGGGGGCGTCGGCCCCGCGATCTCGGCGTTGTGCCGTCAGGCCGGACACCCGCGGCCCAGCGTCAGCACGCCCGGGGTGGTGGGCGTCGTGCGCTGGGTCACCGGCGATCCCTACTACGCCCTGCGCCGCCGGGTGGGCGTCGCCCAGCGCCCGGCGCCGGTGGCGGGCCGGTGATGGGCGGGGGTTTGCCGCCCAATGGGTAGTGTTACTGAGGCGGGGCAGGGGGCCGCGCGCCGTGTGGTAGGGTCCGCGCTGTGAAGCTTGCCTACAGCACCAATGGATTCACGCAGGTGACGCTGCCGACCGCGGTGCGGCAGATCGCGTCGCACGGCTACGCCGCCGTGGAGCTGCTGGCGGACGAGCCGCACTGGTCGCCGGCCGCCAGCGCCTTCGAGCGCGCGGCGGTGCGGCAGGCGCTGGCAGACACCGGGCTCAGCGTGAGCAACGTCAACGCCAACACCGCGATGGTCCTGTGGCCTCAGCCGATGCCCGAGACCGTCTTTGAGCCGTCCCTGAGCAACCACGATCCAGCGGTCCGCGCGCGGCGGCTCGCCTTCACCCGCGCGGCGTTGGACTTCGCCGTCGAGATGGGCGCACCGACGGTGAGCGTGACGAGCGGTCGCCCCGAGGCCCACTGCCTGCCGGCGGAGGGCATGCGCTGGTTCG
>JAUHVS010000327.1 GCA_030424955.1 bacterium
GCGGTCGGCGGCGCCAGGGTCTGGGCCGCACGGGCCTGCTTCGCCTGCGGCCGGGGGGTGAAGTCCTTGGCCTCGCCCAGGGTCCAGGTCAGCAGGGTGGGGGCCTCGATGCCCTGGCCGGGGATGGCGGTGGAGAGGGCCAGGTCGACGTCGCTCCAGTCCTCGCCGGTGGCCTGCTGCACCAGGCCCGCGGTGCGGATGGTGAGGGTGCGGCCGTCGTCATCCAGCTCGGTGGTGTAGGCCGGCCGCCACGAGGCGCCGGGCACGAAGTACTCCACCGTCAGCTCGGGGGTGGCCCGGCTGGCGTCGATGAGGGCCACCACCTGCACGCTGCGGCGGTTGGTGAAGGCCTCCTGGTTGAAGCGCCGCAGCTCGGCCTTCAGCGCGTCGGCGCGGGTGCGGATGGCGTCGCGGGTGGCGTCCATGGCCCGCAGCTCGCCCACCAGCGCGGTGCGGCGGCTGTGCACGAAGTCGCGCACGCCGGCCCACGCGGCGGGATCGACGGGCGGGGTCGCCTTGCGATCGCCCTCGGGGGCCAGCGGCTTGGGCGCGAGGCCGTCGAGGAACTGGGTCTCGTCGAGCAGCACCGCGCGGCGGGCGTCGTGGCGGGCGAGCTCGCGGGCGATGCCCTCGAGCTTCACCACCAGGGCCTCGGCCTGTCCGATGGCGCGCCGGGGCTGGTTGACGGGCACGGCCTCCACCCGCAGCACCTCGGCGCCCTTGGCCGACACGCGCAGGGTGTCGATGAGGGTGGCGCCCGGCAGGTCGGGCAGGCGCACGGCCCGCACGCCGACGGCGCCCTCGGCCTTGCCCCGGCGGGCGATCCGCGCGCGGTCGCTGAACACCGTGACCTCGGCGATGGGCGCCTCCATGGCGGCCGCCGTGACGAACACGTCGGGCCCGGCGGTGACCTTGGGCACCTTCGCCGCGTGGGTGGGCGGCGTCGCGAGGGCGAGCGCCACCACCACCAGCCGCAGTCTTGTCTTCATCGGAGTTGTCCCCTTCATGCTGTGCGTGCCGACCTGCAACGGCTCAGCGCGCGCTTGGGTCTGGCGAGGGCCGCGCCGTCGGCTGGCGGTTGCGACGTCGCCAGCCGTTCTGACATCTTCCAAGGCCGCCGCCGCGCGGCGCGATCCGCCCCACCCTCTGAGACACAGACAGGCAGCGCATGAGCGAGTTCCCGCACCTGGCCGAAGAGCACCCGCGCACGTTGATCCCCGCGCTGTGCAAGCAGTTCTACCACCAGGGCTGGTTCACGGGAACGGGCGGGGGCATCAGCATCTGCCAGCGCGATCGGGTCTACCTGGCGCCCACCGGCGTGCAGAAGGAGCGCATCCGCTCCGAGGACCTGTTCGTGCTCGATCGCGCGCGGAACGTGGTGGAGGCGCCCATCGACGAGCACCTGCGGCTCACGGCCTGCCTGCCGCTCTTCTACAACGCCTACGACACCCGCGGGGCCGGCGCCGTGCTGCACAGCCACAGCCGCCACGCGGTGATGGCGACGCTGCTCTCTGACGAGCCGGTGTTCCGGGTGACGCACCTCGAGATGATCAAGGGCCTGCGCGGCAAGGGCTACCACGACGTGGTCGAGATCCCGATCATCGAGAACACGGCGCACGAGTGCGATCTGACCGCGTCCATGGCCGACGCCATGGCGCGCCACCCCGACGTGGACGCGGTGCTCGTGCGCCGCCACGGGGTGTATGTGTGGGGTCGGGATTGGCGCGAAGCCAAGGCCCAGGCCGAGTGCCTGGACTACCTGTTTGCGGCGGCCATCGACATGCGCCGCCTGGGACTGGATGCGGGGGCCACGCCCACCGCGGGGGGACGTTGAGATGCAGGCGTACTGGCTGAACGAGGGGCCGCAGGCGGCCATCGATCCGGGGTTCTTGGCCGAGCAGGGCGTGCACTATGAGCGGCTGCCCCTCGATCCGGCGGCCTACCAGGGCCCGCTGGACGCGCTGAAGGCGGCCCGCGGCTACATCGAGCAGGACGAGGTGGCGCTGTCGCCCGACACGCCCAACCTGCCCGCCATCTGCGCGAAGTTCGACAAGGAGCACACCCACGACGATGACGAGGTGCGCTTCGTGTTGGAGGGCGAGGGCATCTTCGACATCCGCACCACCGACGACCGCATGATGCGGGTGGTGGTCGAGGCCGGCGATCTGATCGTGGTGCCCGCCGATCGCCACCACCTGTTCCTGCTGACCGAGCGCCAGCACATCCGCTGCGTGCGCCTGTTCCAGGACACCGCGGGCTGGGTGCCCCACTACCGCGGCGCCTGACCGTGGCCGTGCTGCCCATCCGCCAGATCGGCGATCCCGTGCTGCGCCAGGTGGCCCGGCCGGTGACCGCCGCTGAGCTGGCCACGCCCGCCACCCAGGCCTTCATCGACGACCTGATCGACACCATGCACCACGCCCACGGCGCGGGGCTGGCGGCGCCGCAGGTGGGCGATCTGCGCCGCATCTGCGCGGTGCACGTGCAGGCGAACCCGCGCTACCCCTACAAGCCCGACCACCCGCTCACGGTGTTCGTGAACCCGGTCATCGAGGTGCTCAGCGACGCCCAGGCGTGGATCTACGAGGGCTGCCTGAGCGTGCCCGATCTGCGCGGCGAGGTGCCCCGGCACATGCACGTGCGGGTCACCGCCTGGGACCGCCACGGCCAGCCGCTGACCATCGAGGCCAAGGGGCTGAGCGCCGGCACCTACCAGCACGAGTTCGATCACCTCGACGGCGTGCTGTTCGTCGACCGCGTGGCCGATCCGCGCACCTTCACCACCTGGGCCGCCTTCGACCAGCACCACCGGGCGGCCTTCGTCGAGCGCGCCCTGGCCCTCAACGCCCAGTACGCCGGCTGAGGGCCGCGCGCCCCCGCCTCAGCGCCAGTCGAAGGCGGCCGTGAAGTGCCGCAGGAACTTCGGCGCGCTCACGATCTTCAGCCCCCGGATCTCGTGGCGCCGGGCGTACACCGCGTTCACCGCCTCGATCACATAGTCCATGTGGCTCTGGGTGTAGACCCGGCGGGGCACGGCCAGCCGCACCAGCTCCCACTTGGCGGGCCGCTCGCTGTCGGTGTGCGGGTCGTAGCCAAACATCACGGTGCCGATCTCGACGCCGCGGATGCCGGCCTCTTGGTACAGGGCCACGCACAGGGCCTGGCCGGGGTACGCCAGGGGCTCGATGTGCGGCAGCATCGCCTTGGCGTCCAGGTAGATGGCGTGCCCGCCGGCCGGGCGCACCACGGGGACGCCCAGGGCGTGCAGGCGGTCCACCACGTAGCCGATCGAGGTGGTGCGGTAGGCCAGGTAGTCGGGGTCCAGGACCTCTTGCAGGCCCACCGCGATGGCCTCCAGATCACGCCCCGCCAGCCCGCCGTAGGTGGGGTAGCCCTCGGTGAGGATCAGCAGGTCGCGCTCCTGCTGGGCCAGCACCGGATCGCGGGTGCACAGGAAGCCGCCGATGTTGGCGAAGGCGTCCTTCTTGGCCGACATGGTGCAGCCGTCGGCCTTGGCCAGCATGCGGCGCACGATCTCGCGCACCGACAGATCGGCGCAGCCGGGCTCGCGCTGCTTGATGAGCCAGGCGTTCTCGGCGAACCGGCAGGCGTCCACGTAGAAGGGCACGCCGTGGGCGTGGGCCAGATCGGCCGCGGCCTCGATGTTGGCCAGGCTCACCGGCTGGCCGCCCGCCGAGTTGTTGGTGACCGTGATCATCACCAGCGGGATCTGCGCGGGGCCGTGGGCCTCGAGCAGCGCCGCGAGCGCGTCCAGATCCATGTCGCCCTTGAAGGGGGCGGGCGTGTTGGGATCGGCCGACGCCGCGCAGGGCAGATCCACCGCCACCCCGCCCTGGCTCTCGATGTTGGCCCGGGTGGTGTCGAAGTGGGTGTTGTTGGGCACGATCTGGCCCGGCTTGACCGTGAGCGAGAACAGGATGCGCTCGGCGGCGCGGCCCTGGTGGGTGGGCACCACGTGCTCGAAGCCGAAGATCTCGCGCACGGTGTCGCGGAAGCGGTACCAGCTCTTGGCCCCCGCGTAGGACTCGTCGCCGCGCATGAGCGCGCCCCACTGGTTGGCCGACATGGCGCTGGTGCCGCTGTCGGTCAGCAGATCGATGGTGACGTCGTCCGCGCGGAGCTTGAACGGGTTGAACCCGGCCTCGGCGATGAGCTGGTCGCGCTCCGCGCGGGTGGTCAGCCGGATGGGCTCGACGGACTTGATGCGGAACGGCTCGATGATGGTCTGCATGGCGGGCTCCGGTGCGGGGGAGCCTGCCTATCGGCAGCGGGCGGTGGGGCAGTGAGGGCCGTGTCTCTGGGTGGGCCCAGTGAGAGCGCCCGTCCGGCCGTACCCGTCAGACCGTGAAGGCGGCCATCTTCAGCGGCGGCTGGCCGTCGAAGGTCGGGAAGTCGCCGTCGGGCTCGATGAGCTCGACGGCCGTCACCGGGCGGCCCGCCTTCTCGGCGGTGCGCTGCACGCCGGCGATCCAGGTGTCGCGGTCCACCTTGGGGCTGTGGTTGGTGGCCAGCAGGGTGCCGCCCTCGGCCAGCATCAGCAGGCAGGGCTTGGCCAGCGAGCCGTAGTCGCGCTCGATGTCCACCGCGCCGAAGTTGCCCGAGCTGAAGGTGGGCGGATCGAGCACCACCAGGTCGAAGCGGCGCTCCGGCCGCCGGGTCCAGCCGCTCTTCTGCGCGCCGCGGCCCTTGACCCGCAGGCCGGCCCACTGGCGGGCGGCGGCGAAGAAGTCCTCGCGCACGATCTCGGTGTCGAGCTCGAGGGCCGTGCTCCACTGGCGGGCGGTGCGCAGGCACCACTTGCCGTGGTCGAGCTGGGTCACCTTGCGGGCGCCCATGGCGGCGGCCCGCAGGCCCGCGAAGCCGGTGTACGCGAAGGTGTTGAGCACCCGCTTGCCCTCGCTGTGGGCGGCGAGCCAGCGGCGGCCGGCGCGGAAGTCCAGGAACAGCAGGGGATCCTGGCCGCGGTGCACCAGCGGCGCCGACACGATCACCCCGCCCTCCGAGAAGGGCTTGCCGGTGGTCGACCACGACGGCACCGGGGTCTCGACCCGCGGCGTGCCGCGGTGGCGCCAGGCCACCGGATCGTCGACGGCGGCCTCGATGGCGGCCAGCTCGGCGTCGGTCAGCGGATCGCGGAAGGTCTGCACCAGGATGTAGTCGCCGTAGCGGTCCACGGTGAGCCCCGGGCGACCCTCGACGGTGCCGTGGAACAGCCGCCAGGCGGTGGTGCCTTCGGCGATCAGGGTCTCGATGAGGGGCGCGCGGCGGTCGATGGCGGCGCGCAGGGCAGCGGTCAGTTCGGCAGGCATGCCCCCCTATACGCGGCGCGCGGCCGCTTGGCTCGCGAAAACTGGGGGGGCGGGCCTGCAGCCCTGCGGGGCGTTGGCCGGCGCCCGCTCGCCCGTGGTGGGGGCCTGGGGGGCGGTGTCCGGGGACCGTGTGAAAAATTGACACCCACTTTGTCCTACATGAGTCTACACCCACCAGGGCCGAGCGAGGGGCCGCCCCCCGCGGATCGAGGAGGAGGAGAGACCATGCCGGTTGAGACTGATCTGGATCGCCGCACCCACACCCGCGCGCCCTGCCGCGTGGACGTGCGGGAGGTGTACGGGGCGCACGTCATCGAGGGCCGCGCCACCAACATCAGCGAGGGCGGGCTGTACCTGCAGCGCCTCGACGAGCGCACCCTCGAGGTGGGCGACACCCTCAGCCTCGACATCGCCCTGCCGGCCTACGGCCGGGTGCGGGTGCGGGGCGTGGTGGTCAAGCCCACCAGCGAGGTCTTCTACGAGTCTGCGGCGGTGCGCTTCGTGGAGCTCAGCCCGCTGGCGGCCCTGCGCATCCGCCGCTTCGTGTTCGACCGGGGCCGCCGCCCGGTGAACGGTGAGGTGCTCGGGCGCATCCCGCTGGTGCGCGCCGCGGCCTGATCCCCGGGGCCGCCCTGAGCGGGCCCGGCTACTGGGGCCCCAGCGCGCTGAGCGCCCGGTGCTCCGTCGCCCCCAGCGCCGCCGCCGCCCCCGCTGGGCGCTCGCTCGGGTTCAGCCGCAGCAAGGCCTGCAGGCCCTCGGCCGCCGTGGCGCGGGCGTCGGCGTAGCGCCCGGCCGCCACCTGCACGTCGGCCAGCAGCTGCAGCGCGCGGATCCGCCGCGGCCCGTAGGCGCGGGCCGCCGCCGCGGCCGCGGGGGCCAGGGCCTCGCTGGGCCGGTCGGCCTTCAGCAGCACCCACGCCAGCCGGTAGGGGGGATCGTAGGCGTCGGGCAGGGCGGCCACGAGCGCCACCAGATCCGGCACCAGGGCGGCCTCCTGCTTCAAGAAGTGGTGCACCTCGGCCCGGGGCCAGCCCAGGGTCATGCGCCGGGGCGCGTCCGCTGTGGCCCAGGCGTCGGCCAGCAGGGCCCGCTGGGTCTCGGCCAGGGCCGTCGCCTCGTCCACATCGCCGAGGGCCAGCCACACGGCCCGGGCCATGCGCAGGGCCTCGCCGCGATCGTCCACGGTGAGGGGCGCGTCGTCATCGGCCAGCACCTCGGCCAGCGCCACCGCCGCCGCCCGCAGCGCTCGCCGGCTGTCCGGGTGTGCCGGCAGCGCGGTGGCGCAGGCCCACAGCCCATACACGAAGTCGGCGGCGCTGGCGGTGTGC